>CAYTWV010000660.1:0-2570 GCA_964442235.1 uncultured Myxococcales bacterium
GCACCGGGCATAGGCACCGAAGCCAGGTCCGGACGTACATATCGGGCCGCCAGACGCCCTTTCATTCCAAGTCGCCATCGCTGACCCGCTACCATCGCCACACGGGCCAGATCCTGTTCGGCCTGGTCTCGCCCCTCGGCAAAAAAGCGTTCGCCGTTGCCCATGCGAACCAGGCGCTTCACGCCAAATCGGGCCCGTTCGACATCGCTGTCAATGACAATAAAACTCGTGAATGGAGATAGAACCCCATACTCTTCGCTAAGGCCAATTACCTCAGCCTTCTTTGTTCCAGCGTCCTTGCCCGCCAGCAATTCGTCGATATAACGACGGGCCCAAAAACGCATCACCATCGAATTGTCGGTTCCTTCCGGTGCACTCGGAGCCAAGCCCTGGGCCACCTTTTGACCGTCCACCAGCACCTGAAGTGTGGCTTCCGCAGATTGACTGGACGGGTCAAATCGCCCCACCCACACCACCGCAGTCTGCGACGACGACTGGGTATCCACGCCAGTCACTACCGCTCCCAGCTTGATTCCCTGGCCCGCCAGTTCCACCTTGGGCGCAGCGCCTGAATTCAGCCCCTTAAGCAGTCTGCTTACGACGACCGCAGAGGTGACCTCTGCGGTCCCATCCACCAAAATCCCCTTGCCGGCCGAAGCCAGCCGCTTCAACACCACCTGGTCAGCCGCCCTGCCAACAGCCACGACACTTAGGCGCCCGGGGAAATTTGCCA
Organism: uncultured Myxococcales bacterium; assembly: GCA_964442235.1. Classification (GTDB taxonomy): domain Bacteria; phylum Myxococcota_A; class UBA9042; order CAIXZC01; family CAIXZC01; genus CAYTWV01. The sequence goes on from CAYTWV010000660.1 coordinate 734, forward strand.
GTTGCTTTTCCAGTTTCTCGGCCGTCGCCAATGGGTCGGGAAGTGACCGGGTCTCAAGCCCGTCCCCCAGATAGATGACTCGGGTCTGGGCTGTGGCGCCCTTGGTCACTTCGGCCAACGATGCGGCCAGGTCGGTCCAGCCCAACGAGATCCGCTGGTCCAGGAACACGGCCACATCCCCCCTGACCTTGGCGTCTACGGCCTTGGCTTCGGGAGAGAACCAAACACAACCGCCGTCACACAACGCCACCCGAAAGCGGTCATCGGCCCCAAGGCCCTGAAGATAGGCCAGCACCGTCTCTTTCTGAACCTTGCGGGCGGCCGGGTCCATGCTTCCCGACGAATCCAGCCAGAAGACGAACTCAAGATTTGTGTTGGCTTTCGGATCCGCCTGATTGGCAGTCTGCATCACATAGGTAGCCAGGAAATACCCGTCTTTGCCCTGCACATGGGGCATCCAAACCAGTTTCCCCGGCTGCTCCTCTACTTGGATGGCCACTTGGAAGTCGTGCTGAGGCACTACATCCTGAGCCGTGTATTCAACGCGGGCGGCCCCACCGGCCTTCTCGATGGCAGCGGCATGGTGCAACGAGACCACTTCTTTGATCGTCCGCTGAGTCGCCACAACCACATGCAGCTTCAACTCTTCAAGACCCGCAGTTTGGGTCATGTCCGAAACCAGCGGATACGAGTACAACCAGCCGTTTCCTTTCCATCCCAAGACCTGGGTGTAGCTGATTCGAACCCTCTTTTCGCCCATGGCCGGAATCGGATGGATCCGGGTCCGGAATCGATTTCCCTCGGCCACTTCAAGCAGGCCCGGGGCTTTCTTCTCCATCATCAGCGTCTGATAAACCTGGCGGGCCCGGCTCTTTTCGGCCACGTCGGCCATAACCAGGCGGTCGCCGTACCAGACTCCGAATTCCGACACCGAGGCGTCCTGGGGCAGCGGGAACTCGAATACTCCTTCCAACTCATAGGATGTGCCGTTACGAAAAACGTTCTCGACGGTGGTCAGTGCAAGGCCGTCTCGAATCTCCACGGTCACGGCGTGGCGCACCAGCCGCAGCGGAATCTCTTTGCCGTCCACGGTCGCAGTCAGCGCCCCAAGGGACCTCATCGAGGTGCCCTTGCGATACTCGGTCAACCAAAGAGGTACTCCGTTGGAAGCCGTCCACTCACCTTGGTCATCAATCTGTCCGCAACCGTCGCCCCCAAAGGCTGCCGAAGCCCCGTCCGGCAGCAGAAGCCCGGAAGCTTGTTCACCCTTTTTCACCTGGCACACCGGACCTGCCAGCCAGGTCAGCACACGCTCGGTGGAGACGGCCAACTGCGCCCCCGGTCCCAGCACCAGTTTCCCGCCCTGCGCCAGATCCAGCGTCACGGCCCCGGCCACTCGCAAATCCACTTCCACTCGGTCACCAGGCAGCAGGTCTCGCTGTTCAACTAAAGGCTCCCCTCTGGGTTCGCCGGCGACCCGCACCACCACGCCCCCGATGGGATCCGTCAACGTCCCGACCTTGGGATCCGCAGTTGCCGCTACCCCACCAAGACCTTGGGCGAACAAAACGAATGCCATGAACCCAGCGTGTAACGACATGAGGACCTCCAGAGAATTCGAAGCTACGATACTGGACTTAAGTCCAGGGCCGGTCAAGCCACGGGTGGACCCGCCAAATTGGGTTACCCGACCCGGAAGGGGCGCCGCACTACGAGTCGGCCTCGGTTTGGGTCTGATTTGGGGGGAAATTGGGGGAAATTGTGCTGAATCCCCTCTCCCGCCGGGAGAGGGCAGGGGGAGGGTCCAGGCACGGCAGCGGGCCGGGGAGAGGGCATC
>CAYTWV010000661.1:0-1154 GCA_964442235.1 uncultured Myxococcales bacterium
GCGGCGGCCGCCGCGTCCGCCTGGATGGTGGCGATCTCCTGGGCCTTCACGGTGGTCTATAGCCAATCCCGGATCAATCAGCAAAATCTCCTTGAGGCTACCCGTCAAGAGGGCGACGAACCGCTTGCACAACCCTCGCACGGTCGACTGCTCATCTCGCTTTTGGGCATCATTGTTCCCATGATCCTCAACATTGCGGGACTGATCTTCCTGATGACGTTGCTGTTCAGGTAGACAAAATCGGCATTTCAGCCCGCTGGCAACGCATCGTTCGCCGTTTCACTGTTGCCCTCCAGCCCGAAGACGGTGTATAGTCGTCGCCTGTTTTTTGCTCTGTAGCGGGGCCGGATGGTGACCGCACAACAGAGAAGTGAGGGTGGATGTTCGGTTTTAAGGTAGAGCGCTTCTCCGGACTGGGACCTAAGGACTTCGCTGCTTTCGAAGAGCCGAAGTGGGCATCCAACCGCTTCAACCTCGAGCGCATGGCGGCCCGGGCCAAGATGGAAGCGCTGGGGAAGGCCGTGTTTGATACATTGGAGTTGGCTCAAACAGGGCTGCTTCTGCGCACCACGCTGGACCATCCCCACGTTTTGAATCGCAACAGGGTTTGCCACTGTTGGGCCTATTTCGATCGCCCGGAAGAAGAGCGCAGGGAACTGCAGCGCGTCATCGACCGAGATTTGACCCTGAAAGAAACCGTGGACGACCCCATCCCCGAAAACCACGTGTTGATCTTGGGAGTGGGCATCGATGCCACTCAGGCTCAAGTCTTCCTGAGGCTGACTCGTGCGGCCGCTTTGGACCGCAGGAATTGGCTTGCCCGGCTTGCGGACCCCGCCGACGGGTCCCAGTTCTGCGTCATGGTCTCCAAACTGCCCGAAGAGGTCGTGTTCACCGTGGACGGTGTCCCGGTGGCCCGCCCCGTGGATTTGGACTCGCTGGCGGCCTTCCGGAAGGCCCTGGAAACCATGACCACCTGCACCGACTTTTTAATCACGCTGGATAAGTCTCGCCCCGAACTGGCCACCGAGGAGTTCACCTCTATGGCCGTAGCGGTCCTGCGTCCGCTGATTCCCATCTGGCACTATGCGGCCTGGTCCAAGACCAACGACAAGCTCAAACTGAAACCCGTCTTGAAAGAAGAAAAGAAGACC
>CAYTWV010000661.1:1164-1600 GCA_964442235.1 uncultured Myxococcales bacterium
GTCAAACGTACCGCCGGCTTCGAAGAAGGCGATGATGTCGTGGTTACCAGTGGCCTTCTGTCGGGCAAACAGGGCAAAGTCCTGGGCGTCGATGGCAAAGGCCGTGTGCGCATCAGCGTCGGTCGTCTTTCCGTGGAAGTCGACGCCAAAGTCCTCAAGCGAGCAAAAGCGTAAGCTTTTACCTCCAGGCATCCATAAGGGCCGGGTCAGCCAGCGGCCTTGGGCCGCCAGCGCGCCCCCAAACCCCCAGACAGGCTGGGGGCTTATAGCTGCGGGCATCGATAATGGGTGGTATAAACTTGCAGCACCAGCCTAACTTATTGCCATAGCCGTATAGCAATACCCCCCTCCAGCTTGCCTGGAGGGGGGCTACGGGGGGAGGCGCGCCTTGGGCGAGGCCTTAGCCGCGCCGAAAGACTGATGAGACCCTTACCGA
>CAYTWV010000661.1:1610-2565 GCA_964442235.1 uncultured Myxococcales bacterium
TGATACGGGCCCGTGCGCCAAAGGCGCATGGGCTGCTGCCCTATTCGGAGAGTTTGGCGCGAATGGCCGCCTGCAACACCACGGCCTGGTCGCCCGGAGCGGGGATCCAGAACCCCTTGCCCATCTTGCGTTCCAGTTCGCCCGATTCCAACTGCATCGAGGTCACGTGCACGCCGTCTCGGCCAAAAATGTGGGCTCGAAGCCGAGGTCCAAGTACCACGGTGGTCTCGTGCCTGACATCGATATAGAAACTCTCCAACGAGGCCTTGGAGGCGTCCCGAAGGGCCACCGCTGTGGGGCGTTCCCCTTCCATGTGGCGTTCTTCAGCGTGCTGCGTGCGCACAGGTGAGGTCCGAAGCGTCTTCTCCAGGTCACCCTGAAGGCGGCGCAACAGCGGGGCAACCCAGGTTTCGGGCGCAACCACTTCGCCACGCCGTTCCAACTGGTCCACGTGCCGGCTCAGCGCCTCAAGCTGCGTGCGAACATCCCGAAGGACGTTCTGCAGGCGAACCGCTGCCGTTCTGCCCTTGACCGATTCCGAGGCCTTGGCAAGCTGATCCACCGTCAGGCCCAGCATATTCAGGCGCAGACGGTGTTTGGCCGACAAAGAGCGAGTCTCTACGACCTGCAACGTCACCGCAGTGCGGGGCGAATCGGCCGAATACAACTTGAAGTCCAGGGGAACCAGACCGGTGACCACCTGACCAAGGACGTTGTAAACCATGCTCTCACGACCGAAGCCAGGAAGCAGTTCACCCTTCAACTCGTCGGCAGACTGCACCAACGCCAGGATCTCGGGCTTCTCGCTGTAGACTTTCTCGACCCGTTCGTCGCGGGCTTCCAGGAAGATATTGGCGAACCCCTTCCATTCGGGCTTGCCCGTAGCCGTATAGCCACTGAACGTATCGCCCATGTGTTCGGGGAACGCATTGCCGCAGGCAGACGAGTCACACTG
>CAYTWV010000662.1:0-2562 GCA_964442235.1 uncultured Myxococcales bacterium
AACGGGCCTCGCTCTCGCGCAGAGCCTCCTCAGCCTGCATGCGCTCAGTGATATTCAGTGCGGTGGACCCCTGGAATCCTCGCATTCGACCGCCCACCCAGTTCATGGCCGTGGCCGCCTGAAATCCATCCATGGAACCGTTCACCCAGTTTAGCGCCGTGGTGGCCTGGAACCCGTACATGTCCCCCTGGACCTGGTTCAAAACCGTGGTGGCCTGGAAGCCCCAGGTATCCCCTCCGTTGATGTTGAACACGCTCGAGGCCTGGAACCCTTTGAACGGACCACTGACCCAGTTGAACACACCCGCCGCTTGGAACCCCTCGGCCCAGCCTCGGCGAAACGACCCGATGCCCGAAATTTCAGCTCCAGACAAAGCGTAGGCGTCCTCGATAAACAGGTTGATAGAGAACGCATTCAACACTCGATCGCCCAGATTGGCGTTGGTGCTCAACCCCGGAACAAACGAGGCGCTGAACGGCACATAGGTCAATCCCTTCTCCACAAAGGGTTCGTTTTGGACAGCGCTGGGCGCACCCGGGGCCACGGCTTCGGTCAGCGTGGCATCGGAAGCGTCCGTGTTGCCCGCAGGGTCCGACGGCTGAACCTCGGGCTCGTCGCCTCGTTTGCGCGTCACTTCCGCCTGAACCGTCTTGAATGTGGCCACGTTCAACTCCACCTGGCTTCCCGTCGACAGCACGACCGTCCCAGTCAAAAAGCGGCCTCCCTGCTCCACCACCAACGAATACGTGCCAGGCTCCAAACCAAAACTCATGGGCTGTTTGCCGGTCTTGTTGATCTCAGCGACCAACCGGCCCTGCTGGTCCCGAACGAACACTCGCCCTTCCAGAGCGGCCGGCAACAACAGCAGACTCGAGGTGGTGCGCAGATCGGTCAACACCAGATCCCCGGCGCCGGCCAACTGAAACTCATATCCGGGATGCTGCGCCCCGGCACTGGTTCGCTCGGTACGCGCCAGAGTCTCGTTGAACGCATATTGATAGGCCTCGTTCAGGGTGATTCGCCCATCCCGGCTGGCGTCGGCAGCACCACGAAGGCCGGCAATCATGTAGTGCGTGAAAAACGAGCCGCCCATCTTGTCCGACTCCTGGGCCGCTTCGGTGGCCGACGAACTGGTCAGATAGGCGTGACCGGCGACCTTCGACGACTCATCCACCGTAAATGGCGCCTTCCATTTGCCCCCCTTCACCCGGGTCAACGCCCCGGAAGCACACGAATCGACGACAGCGATGCGCACGTCGGACGGCTGCAACCCCATGGAGGTTCGGACTTCGTTGTAGGTGAACAGGCTGCCGTTCAGCAGCAAGCCCTGCTCGTCACTGTGACCCGAGTAATAGAACAGGAACTCCACCCGCACACCGGCCTTCTTGGCCGCCGCAACCTGCGCTTTCATCTTCTGGAAGGCCTGGCGAATCCCCTCTGGCGTGGGCTCAAAAAGCAGGATCCTGTCCTCGGACGCCACACCCCCCAGTTCGCCCAGGACTTTGGCCATGGCCTGGGCATCCGTCTGTGCGTACTGCAACTTCACTCGACCGGCGCCTCCGTTGTTCGCTGCCACAAGCAACGCAAACCTTCGCAGTCGAACCTCATCCCCATCCTTCGCCAGCGTCTCGGTCAGCCCAGAGAGCAAAGCACAAAGACACAGCACAAAGCCTATACTCGATTTTTTAATCAGCGTTTCCATATCCACACCTCAACAAGTGAAGTTCGTAGTTCTCTTTTAACGACCCAGCTCACGAAGTCAATTGGAACCCTTTAGTAAAGTAAGGGTCCAGAGCCTCATCGCTGCCTCCAACTGCGGCCGCCCATCGGGCCCTGCTTTTTCAATCGCCAGGCGCAGCGCCTGGGCAGAAAGTGGGTCTTTGGACGTAATCAAATAGAAACGTTCAAATGATGGCGCGTCATCCAATTCGTATGATCGAGGCAGCGCAAACGCATCGCCCTGCTGCAGAGCCGTGGAACCCGTTTCGGACTCCGGGAAGTGCAGGATGACGTTGCCTTTGCCGTCCTTGCTCAGCACCACTCCGTGTTTGGCACCCGACGCCAGGATCATGACCTGAATACGGTCTCCTGGCTTGGCCGAGTCCCGGTCCTTCAACTCGGTTGCCGAATGGGCTTCCTGCCGAAACAGCAGCAATCGAGGATCGCCCTTGACCCGAGCTTCCTCAAGGGGCTGGTCAGCACTAGTCATCGCCGAACCGGCCTCGGAAGCCCCATTCTGGTTTGGATGACGTGGCTCCGACTCCAAGGCCCCTTGGCTGACCGGGTCAGACGACGGTTCAGAGGTCTCCGGGCGAAAGGGCCCCGCTACCCACAGGGCCACGGCCAGGGCGCAGGTGCTTGCGGCAGGAATTGCCAGCCAAAACAACCGGCGCCGATCACTTCGCACTCGCAGGGATTGTTGCCTTTCTTGCCATCGGATGGCCGAGACCACGGTTTCGGCGGGATGATCCCGCAAAATCGTCTCGCAAGAGGCCGTCAATTCGCTCCGCTTCAAGGAGCGTTCTTCGGCCGTCGTCTCCGCTTCGATGCGCCGAACTTCAT
>CAYTWV010000663.1:0-2555 GCA_964442235.1 uncultured Myxococcales bacterium
CGATGAAACGCAAAGCAATGGGCTTCACGGCGGGACCGCTGAAGCCGCTGATACTGGATTTGCCTCCGATAGTCGGCATGCCCACGTTGGCTTCGATATCCACGGCGCTGATGGCACGGATGGTGTTGATGGCCGCTACGGCGTCAGCCCCACCTTGCTTGCAGGCCATGGCCAAGGGCACCATGTCCGTGCAATTCGGCGTCATCTTCACCATAACGGGCAGTTTGCTTCCGCTTTTGCAGATGCGGGTCAGGGTTTCAAGAAGTTCTTCGTTCTGGCCGGCCTTGTGTCCGGTACCTTCGACGGTCATTTGGGGGCACGAGAAGTTGCACTCGATCAAGTCTGCGCCGGCATCTTCGCACCGTTTGGCCAGTTCGGCCCACTCTTGGGCCCGGGTCAGCCCCATGATCGACGCGATCACCACGTTTTTGGGGTAGTTCCGCTTCAGCCGCTCCACGTCCCGGAAATTCTCGTCGGCATCCCGGTCCGAGATTTGCTCCACGTTCTGCAGCCCGACCACCCGAGTGTTTGCATAGTGATACGCATTCAAGCGGGGCGACGGATGTGTGATTCGGGGAACACCCTGGAAACAGATGGTCTTGAAGGCCACGCCGCCCCACCCCATGTCAAAGGCCCGGGCGCACATGTCGTAGGTGTTGCCCACGGGCGACGACGAAAGGCAGAAGGGGTTGGGGAACTCTACGCCACAGAAGGTCACGTTCAGGTTCTTGTTGCTCATTTCTGCACCCCCTTGGCGGCCAGGTAGGCATGAATCGCCTCGGCGGCCCGCTTGCCGTCACCCACGGCTTCCACAACGGTTCCCGCACCCCGAACCAGATCCCCTCCCGCAAAAAGCCCCGGAATCGGCTGTTGCGAATCGGGGTCGTTCGACCCCACGGTGGCCGGCGTCGACGCCTTCCCAAGAACGGCCCGCATATTGGTCATCGCCGTCTGGCCAATGGCCTGAATCACAACACCCACTCGAAGCCGAAACTCGGTCCCCGGAATGTCTCGAGCATTGGACGGCGCCAACGAACCAGGCTGGATCCACTCGGTCTCGATGCCCTCCAGCCCCACCACTCGTCCCTCATGTTGAAGCACTCGCACAACCCTGCAGTGGGGTCTGACTTCCACCGAATCGGCCCACGCGCTGCGCAGCTCACTTTGGGTGGCCGGAAGCTGATTCTGCTCTTCCAGGGCAAGGACATAAATGCGTTTAGCGCCCAGTTCTCGGGCGGTCAACGCCACGTCCATGGCCACGGAACCGCCACCCACTATCGCAACGTTTTGCCCTGTCACGCACTCGTTGATCCGTTCCGGAGCCGTGCGGCCCGTGGACAGAAACGCCATCGCTGCCCAGACTCCCTGCGACTCGATACCCGGAATGGTCAGGGTGCGCGCCTGCCAAAGCCCCGGCGCCACAAAGACGGCATCAAACCCACGCTCCAGAAGCTTGGAAGCTTCGTCTGCCGAAACCTCCGAGTCCATACGCCACTCGATTCCCGATTGACGCAACTGGGCCAGATCCTCCTGCAGGGTCGCCAGCGGCAGCCGCTGCTCGGGAATCCCATACCGCAGCATCCCGCCTGCCTCGCTGCGAGAGTCATACAGCGTCACAGGATAGCCCTGCCCCGCCAGAATCGATGCGGCCGTCAGGCCCGCAGGCCCGGCCCCAATGATAGCCACTCGTCCATGCGAAGCCGCTTGTGGAAGCTCCGGCTGCACCCCCAGCTTTCGACCGTACTCCACGGCAAATTGCTGCAGGCCGTCGATGTCGATGGGCCGATCCAATCCCGCACGAACGCACCCCTGACGACAGGTCGTCTCGCTGGGACAAATCCTGGCACACACGCCCCCAAGAGGGTTGTTGCGAAGAATGGTCCGGGCAGCACCTTTGAAGTTCAGAAATCGCATCTGCCGAATGAACTTCCCCGGATCCGTACCGCCCGGGCAACCGGAACTGCACGGTGCATCATGGCAAAGCAGGCAGCGTTGCGCCTCTTCCAGCGCCTGCTGCAACGTCATGGTGGGGACTGACTCCCTCGTTTGTCTGGCCTCAATCATCCCATTTCTCCTCTGGACACGAGACAGCGCCACTCTCGGCAAATCCGAACGGTGAAAAGCACTGCTTAATCCAAGTGCGGTGGCTTGGCCGAAGTCTATTCGGCAGGGAGTGTGAGTCAATTCGAAAGCGACAAAACACGGTTGGAACGGCAGGGGCAAACAAAACCGAGGCACCCGTTTCAGCAACACCCCGGGTCCGACGAACCACAATCACACGTGGGCTCGGTACCCCGCAAGGCGCCGATAATAATGGCAGCGGCACACCCCACCCCGGCCACAACAAAAAGGGCTTCCGCTGGGCAGTTTCGGGCGCACGCGCCACACTCCATGCAGCGGTCCAGGGCCTGTATCGTGACCTTCTTGCCCTGGGCCGCCAGCACTGCGTGGGGACAGACGTCCAGGCACACACCACAGCCGACACACCGAGTGGCATCCAATTTCAGCGTGCTGACGTTCGAGTGAGAGTCTGTCCGTGATGTAGCTTTTCAACT
>CAYTWV010000664.1:0-2555 GCA_964442235.1 uncultured Myxococcales bacterium
CACTGGTGACGGGTCCGTATGGATGGCGTATTGCCGAAATCACCGAACGCTACATCAAAGTGCCAGCCTGCAGGGGATTCGGCATTTCGGACCATAATCCTGCGCTGCGTGAAGTCTTCACGGCCGACGAGATGCTCCAGGCCGACAGCCCCGAACACTTCCACCATCTGGTCCGGGAGTATCTGGCGGGTCGCATCGACACTGCATCGTGGCGTGACCGGGGGTATGCGGCGGTACAGAAGCGTCACTTGTACAGTCATCGAGCGTTGCAAATTCAGCAGGCGTTGGCCCGGGCCCATGGCCTGTCCGACCCCGCAGCGGCCAAGGAGACACCATGAGCCCCACTCCCCCCACCCCAACCGGAGCCACGACCTGGCTGCGAGGTTCGCTGGACAAGTGTCGCCGGGCGCTGCTGAAGCCACCGGCACGGAAGTTGGCCATGCCCTTGGCACAAGGCCTTCGCAAGGCAGCGTCGTGGGCCATCAAAGCGGCCAATCTGGCGGGTCCCGACCCCCGCTTTGCAGAGTTGCGCCGTTGGGCCGCGGACAAAGGGGACGAGGGGCTGCGGTTGGATTATCCGCTGGACGGGTCGTCGGTGGTGCTGGACGTGGGCGGCTACAAAGGCCAGTGGGCCAGCGATATTTATGCCCGCTACAATTGCACTGTTTATGTTTTTGAACCCATTCCCGAATTTGCCCAACGCATCCGAGAGCGTTTTGCGGGCAACCCCAAAGTCATCGTTTTCGCCGACGCCCTTACCGCCGTCGAAGCGCCCCTGCAACTGAGTCTGGCGGCCGACGCGTCGTCGGCCTTTGGTGCTGCCGGACCCCAACTCTCTTGCTCCACCCGAACCCTAAGACGTTTCCTGGAAGAGACCGGGGTCAAGCGCATCGACTTGCTGAAGCTGAACATCGAAGGTGGCGAGTACGAATTGCTGGAAGGCATGCTCAAAGAGGGCCATCTGACGTTGGTGGACCACCTGCAAATCCAATTCCACGACGTGGCGCCGGACTCTGCCGAACGCATGAACCGCATTCGAATCGGACTTGCCAGGACACATATTCAGGATTGGTGTTACGAGTTTGTCTGGGAGGGCTGGCACGCCAAACAGAGCCAGACCCCCCGGGACGGGACGAGGCGCTCATGAGTTTGATGAAGGCGGATTCCAGAATTTATGTAGCGGGCCACCAAGGCATGGTGGGTTCGGCGTTGGTTCGCAGGCTGCAGACCGAGGGCCACACGAACATCCTGACCGCCACGGCAGAAGAGTTGGACCTGCGAAACCAGGAAGCGGTGCGTTGCTGGTTTGAAGCGAACAGGCCCGAATTTGTGTTTCTGGCAGCGGCCAGGGTGGGTGGCATCCAGGCAAACCATCGCCATCCCGCCGAATTTCTGTATGACAATTTGATGATTGGCACCAACACCATCCATCAGGCCTATCTTTCCGGCGCAACCAAACTGGCCTTCCTGGGCAGTTCGTGTGTCTATCCCCGAGAGTGCCCACAGCCCATCCGTGAAGAGTACCTGATGACCGGCCCACTGGAGCCGACCAACGAGGGATACTCGCTGGCGAAAATCCCGGGCATTCGGATGGCCAGCTTCTATAATCGCCAGTATGGTTTTAATGCAATCTGTCCGATGCCATGCAGTTTGTATGGCACCAATGACAACTACCACCCACTGCACTCTCATGTGCTGCCTGCCTTGATTCGGCGGTTTATGAATGCGACCGAGGACGCTGCCCCCAGTGTGACCTTGTGGGGCACGGGTACGGCACGCCGAGAGTTCCTGCATGTGGACGACCTGGCCCGGGCCGTGGTGTTCCTGATGAATGAGTGGGACAGTCCCGAGATGATCAATGTTGGGGCCGGCGTGGACTACACCATTGCCGAGTTGGCTTCTATGGTGGCTTCCAAGGTGGGTTATCAAGGGCAGATCTTATGGGATACCTCGATGCCCGACGGCATGCCACGCCGCTGCCTGGAGGTCACGAAGATGACTCAATTGGGGTTCAAGCCCGAGATTTCCATGGAGCAGGGACTGGACCTGGCCATCCAAGAGTATCGGTTGCGTTGGCACAACACTCCCGGATATCGGGACCGGGAGGTGGGCAGATGATCCCGTTGATGAGAACGGCCTTTTTGAACGAGCAGGCCACCAGAGAAGCGCTGGCTCAGTTCATCCTGACTGCACCCAGACTTAGCATGGACAAGACGTGCCTGGAGTTTGAGGCGGCCTTTGCGGCCCACGAGGGGCGCAAGGAAGCGGTGTTGTTTAATAGTGGAGGCAGCGCCAATCTTGCGTTGCTTCAGGCGCTGAAGAACTTGGGCATTCTTGCCGATGGGGACCGTGTGGGCTTCTCGGCGCTGACCTGGTCGACCAACACGATGCCCATTTTGCAGCTTGGGATGGTCCCCGTCGCCGTAGACATCCAGGCTGAAACCCTGAACGTCATGAGCGGAAACCTGGCCGACACCCTGAAAAGGCGGCCTCTTAAGGCCTTCTTTGCCACCAACGTATTGGGCCTGACCGGCGACCTGGACAACGTGGCCCGG
>CAYTWV010000665.1:0-2553 GCA_964442235.1 uncultured Myxococcales bacterium
CAATCCCACCGCCACCGTGGAAGAACTGATGCAGTTCGTCCCGGGGCCCGATTTTCCCACCGCCGGCTTCATCTATGGCATGGAAGGAATCCGGGAAGCCTATACCACCGGTCGTGGCCTGGTCCGCATGCGGGCCCGTGCCGCCATTGAACGCAACGAACGTACCGACCGTGAAGCCATCATCGTCACGGAACTGCCCTTCCAGGTCAATAAGGCCAAGCTGCTGGAACGTATCGCCGAGCTGGTCCGAGAAAAGATCGTCGAAGGCATCTCCGATCTGCGAGATGAGTCTGACCGAGACGGCATGCGCGTCGTGGTGGAACTGAAAAAAGACGCCATCGCACAAGTTGTGCTCAACGCCCTGTTTGCGCACACCCAGATGCAGGCCACCTTCGGCATCAACATGCTGGCTCTTATCGGCGGGCAGCCCAAAGTCCTGACCCTGAAAGAGCTGATTGCCTGCTTCATCGAACACCGTCGTGATGTTGTCACCCGACGCACACGCTACGAGCTGCGCAAGGCCGAAGATCGAGCCCACATCTTGGAAGGCTACGTCAAGGCCCTGGATCACCTGGACGAAGTCATCGCCCTGATTCGTGCGTCTCGGAATCCCGAAGAGGCCAAAGCAGGATTGATCGCCGGGTTCCAGTTCTCCGAACGTCAGGCCCAGGCCATCCTGGAATTGAGACTGCAGCGCTTGACCGGCATGGAACGAGAATCCATTCTGGAAGAGTACCGCACGATTCTGGCCGAAATCGAACGCCTGCGGGCCATTCTGGCCTCGGACGCGCTGCTGATGAAGCTCATCTCTGACGAATTGCTGGCCATCCGGGCCCAGTACGCCGACGAACGCCGCACCGAGATCGTGCCTCAGGAAGGCGAAATCTCTATCGAAGACCTCATCGCCGACGAAGAGATGGTCGTTACGATCTCCCGTGAAGGCTATATCAAACGAACCCCGACCACCCAATATCGCGCCCAGCGCCGTGGCGGTCGTGGCAAGATTGGCGTCACCACCAAGGAAGAAGATCTGGTCATCGACTTGTTCGTGGCCAGCAATCACACCACCCTGCTGGTCTTCACCAACTTCGGAAAGGCCTATCAACTTAAGGTATACGATGTGCCCATGGCCGGCCGTAACGCCAAAGGCAAACCCATCGTCAACCTGATTCCCACCGAGCCGGGCGAGCGCGTGCGCTCCATTCTGCCCATCCGGGAATTCCGGGAAGAAAGCACCCTGCTGTTTGTCACCCGCAACGGCACCGTCCGCCGCACCGAGACCATGGCCTTCGCCAAAATCCGCCAGAACGGCATTCGTGCAATCGTTCTGGTCGAAGGCGACGACCTGATCGCCGTTCGGGAAATGGGCGACGAAGACCATATCCTGCTGGCCACGGCCACGGGTCTTTCCATTCGTTTCCCCGCCGAAGCGCTGCGAGTCCTGGGCCGAACCACCCAGGGTGTCCGTGGCATCATGCTTCGAGAAGGCGATAAACTGGTCGGCTGCGCCGTCATCAACAACCCCGAACTCTCCATTCTTTCGCTCACGGCCAATGGCTTCGGCAAACGGACCGAGATCGAAGAATACCGAGTCCAGGGCCGCGGCGGCATGGGCATCATCACCATCAAGACCGGCGACCGAAATGGCGACGTGGTCTCTACGTTCCAGGTGCAGCAGGACGACGAAATCATGCTCATGACCTCGTCGGGCCGCATTATCCGCACCCGAGTCAACGAGATCCCCGTCATCGGCCGAAATACCCAGGGCGTGAAACTCATCAACCTGGAACCCGGCGAGAAGGTTGTTGCTGCCGAAAAGATGGTCGAGAAGGAAGAAGAAGATCTTCCCGAGCCCGCCGTCGAGGAAAGCAGCCGCTACCACAGCAGCGCCATCCTGCGCCGAGACAAAGTCATCGAACCCAAGGAAGAAGCCACCACCGAAGTGGAAGGCGACAGCGAGGGTGAGACAGAGTCCGACGGCGAATCCGAAGAGTAGCCCCTGGTTTTTGCCACTGCGCCCTTCACACCATTAAGTACTGTGTATCCCTCTGATCGTGGAATCCCCACAACCCGGGGGTGGGGTTCGGCGACCCTCCTTCGCCAAGGCTTCGGAGGGCAAGCCGGCGACGGCGACGGCGACGTCAACGGTCAGACGGGGGACGGGTTACGGGTACGCAATACGACAATGCGTTAGAGCAGACGGGGGACGAGCAGACGGGGGACTATTGGCCATTTTTGCTCCCTGGATCACTTCGTGGTACAGTGGCGCCCAGCGTTTGGGAGAGGTCTGACCATGAGAATCGCTCGACTGCTCGGTTTGTGCCTGTTTGCGATGGCCATTGCCATGCCCACCACAGCCCAACCGAAGCCCAAGAAAGAGCAGGCTAAAAAGCCTGGAATTCCAACGGATTACGTCATCACCAAGGATGGTAAGGGCCACGGGAAATTCACCCTGAAGGTTACCAAAGCGGCCTCGGGAAATACCTTCACCGTTTCGGAATTGGAGACCAAGGACAAGGGTGGGACGATGGTCCAGATATTCCATCTGGAAGT
>CAYTWV010000666.1:0-2551 GCA_964442235.1 uncultured Myxococcales bacterium
CCGGAGGGCATCATGGGAGAAGGAACTGTCGGCCCCTTCGCCCAACCTCAACCCTGAGGGAGGATGCTCCCTGCTGCGCTGCCGGCCACGGGGATTCGGGCTGGCGAATACAAAGCTGGACGGAACTCGCACAAATATTCTCCGTTTTGGCGATGGGCCCCGATACAGAAGCGGGGGGAAACGTGCGAAAGGTGCTTCTGTACACCATGGGCTGGTTTGCGGGCTACCTGCTGGGCCAGGGGTACTGGGCAGCGTTATGGATGGTGGCAGCAGCCTTGATTCTTTGGATTAGGGCGGTGCTGGCGGGGCGAACCCAATGGCCACGAAGTCTCTGGTTGGTGTGTGGTCTGGCCACGGGGCTTGCGGTGCAGACCCTGCACCCCGCTGCGGAGATGGGCACTGGTGTTACGGTTCGGCAGGCACAAATCCTGGGGGTGGCACAAGGGCTGGTAACGGGCAACGCCAACTCTCGAAAGGTGCGGTTAACCGACGGGGCGGGGCGATCGTGGGTGGCTTCGTGGACCCGATTTGCACGCGGCGGCGATCCAATCGTTCGGGCCGGAGACCGGCTGTTTGGGGTGGGCCGCCAGGATCAGGCAGCGCCGCCGGCCAATCCTTTTGAGTTCGATTTTCAGGCCTTTCAGGCGGGGCGGGGCCTGGCGGGCAGTGTCCGATTAGGGAACTGGGTGTGCCGTCCCGGTGCGGGCCAAGTTCCCTGGAGTGATGGGGTCTGGGCCCAGGTAGGCGCCGTGCGGGACGGGGTAGACGAACGCCTGCAGAACCTAGAAGTTTCGGACACTTATGTGGCGATTCTGCGAGCACTGGTTCTGGGTGATTCCGGGGCCATCCCCAAGGAGAATCGCTCGTTATACTCGGCCACGGGTACGGCCCATTTGTTTTCGGTCTCCGGACTGCATCTGTCGACGGTGGGGCAACTGTTCTGGTGGATTCTGGCGGCCATAGGAGGCCTTGTGCCGGACCGATCGGGCACGGGGCGCAGGCAGCGCTTCGTCAGTCTGCTGGTGTTGGCTGGAGGCACTGCCTATCTGCTGGTTACGGGCGCCCCGGTGTCGTGTCTGCGGGCCTTTGTGATGCTGGTTGGCCAGGTGTTGGCCCAGTTGTTCGAGAAGGAATACGATGCGTGGACCTGGCTCTCTTTGGCGGCACTGGTGTTGGCTGCGTGTCGGCCGGAAGCCATGCAGGAAGCCAGCTTCCAGCTAAGTGTGGCGTGTGTGGCTGCGATGCTTCTTGCGGGGGAGTTGAGCCGAGACTGGCGGGAACAGACGGGCGAATCGGGGCTGAAACACCCTGTGGTCGGCCCATTGTGGGACTCGGCAAAAACCAGTTGGGCCTCGTCGCTGGTGACGTTGCCCATGGTATGGAGGCAGTTTGGGGGCATCCCCGCATGGCCTGTTCCGGCGAACATGGTGGCCGTTCCATTGGTGTCGTACCTGATCTTTCCTCTGGGACTGGTAGCGTCGTTTGCGCCCTGCCCCACGGCAATAGCCAGGGTGCTGGGTTGGGCAACGGAGGTGTTACTAGACCTGCTGGATTCGTGGTTACAAGGGGTGGTATCGCTGGGAGGGACCTTACGATGGGCCTGGCCCGGATGGGCCAGCGCCAGCCTGATTTCGGGGCTGCTGTTTGTGGCCTCTTTCCGAGGCAGTGTGCGGCTTCGTGGGCTGCTGGTTTGTGTTGCCATCGGAATTGCGCTGATCGCCATTCCTGCTTCAAACCACTTGGGCGGGCCTCAATGGAAATGGGTCTTCTTCCACGCGGAAGAGGCCGACATGGCGCTGCTTCGCACGGAGTCGGGAGCGACCATGCTTGTGGATGCGGGCCGCAAAGGGGCGGGGGCCCAGGTGTTGTTGCCCTACTTGTGGTACCACGGCATCACCCGACTTGATGTAGTGGTGATTACACACGCCCATGACGACCACTACGGAGGCATGGGGGAAGTGGCCTCGCAGATTGAGGTATGCGAGTACTGGGTGGCCGATTTGACGGCTGCCGTGGGCATCGCCCAGGGGTTGACCCAAGTGGGGGCCGGATGCGGGGGCCCGCCCCGGGTTCGAACGTGGCAGGCGGGCCAGAATCTGGCGTGGGCGGGGGCGCAGTGGCATGTCTGGTGGCCCGGCCCCGAGCTGGGAAAGGTGGGACAAAACGACTCATCGCTGGTTCTTACGGCCCAATTTCCGGAGGCCACGATTCTGCTGCCAGGAGACCTGGAAGGGAAGGTGGCCGGTGCACCCATAGAGTTACTGGCCAGGGCCCTGGCGGCGTGGGTTGGGCCTTCGGGCGAACGAGGGACTCCATTGGTGGTCAAGGCACCACACCACGCTCATAAGTCGCCCATGTTGCGTTACCTGACCCAATGGATATGTCCAGAGGTCTATTTTTTGCCGTCGGTCGGAGAACTGGTAGAGTGGCGGGCGTTCTGGTGGACGGGGGGTCTAAAGCCACCTCCGCTGGTCTGGTTGTCGGGAGAAAGAGGGGCCATGGAGGCCTGGGGAAACGACGGAGAGTTTTCCGTTAAGGTTTCCACGGAGTA
>CAYTWV010000667.1:0-2550 GCA_964442235.1 uncultured Myxococcales bacterium
GGCATCCTGAAACAGCCCCACCCAAACCTGCCCGTACGCACCGGCCCATTGCACTAATTCGCCACTTAGTGCCGCAGCGCGGGCGTCACTCTCTTGGGCGTACACAGGGTCGTCAAGCCCTTCCTGGTGCAGTCCGTCCAAGTAGTGGACCTGAAGTTCCACGGCCTGCCCCACGGAATCCGAAAGCAATTGGCGTAATGTGGCAGGCAGCGATGGGTCCAGCGAATCCAAGCTTCGCACGCGCCCGAGCAAATCATTAAAAGAGGGAGCGTAACGGATCAAGTCGTCCAGACCCCGAATCATGAACGAGGCCAGCCCCAGTGCCGATGTTTCTCCGGCGCCGGGCATCAAGCGTTTTAAGGGCACCTGGGAGAGCACCTCGGCCAGACGCAAAACTCGCCCCTCAGCTGTGATGGGGGTCCAGGGCCTCTCCAGGGGCAATTTCTGCACAAAATCGTGAAGACCCAACATCTTGGGCAGCATCACGGCCCGCCGCCCCGCCTTTTCGGCCATCTCAAGCCACAAATACCGAAGTTGCCTGGCAGCACGCATTCCCGGAAGAATCACCAGCGTTCCACGAAAATCGGGAAGCACATCCTTCCCCGCACCGGCAGACAACCCCGCTTCCCAAACCCGCCGGGCCAGGACTTGCCCCCCCAACTCATGCGGACCGTAGAAGCGAAACGTACCCATGGAACCTCCCGGTGATAATCGCCAAGTCGGTAAGACTAACGGGTTTTGAGCCACGTGGAAACCTTCAAATTCGCCCTGCCTGAACGACCTGGCGGACCGAGTGCAGGGCAGAGAACACGGTTCCAATTGACCCGGCGGACTGAAACGGGAACTATGGGCGCCAGGACGGCTCGGCCCCATGGCCCCCATGGAGTAACGACTTTATGAGAACTGGCTTGAACATGATGCGTGGAAAACATGGCGTGGTGCTCTTGGCCGCAATGGCAGTTGTGGCGGGGTCTTGCGCCAGACAGGGCACCCGTTGGGTGACGTCCCCTTCCAACAACCAGGACGCAGCGGTTCAGCAAGACGCCGGGGAACTCTTGTCGCAGGATTTGCCTGGGGACCTGGGACCAAAGGATGTGCGCCTGGACCTTGCCGATGCCCACAACGACGCCGTTTTGGCAGACACACCCGACACGGACGTTGTGCAGGTACTAGACCAACTGGGGCCAGATATCGCCGACCTTCAAGACCTTCTGGACCTGAACGACCTGACGCTTGATGGGGCCGACGCAGAATCCGACGCCGACGCATCGGAACCGTTTCCGGACATCGAGCTGGACATCCCCAATACCTGGCTTGGTGTTGGTGTGCTTTCCGCCACCGCCCCCGACGACTCCCACGTGGTCGTTCTGTTTGATGCGGCACCCCAGGATTCTATGGCCATGGCGGACCTCAGCATAGAAATCGGCTCTGATTTTGGGCCATTGGGCGTCTCGGGTGCCGATTGGGATTTGCCCTCGTTGACCCTGACTTTGACCACCAAACGCCAGAAACTGGGCGTGACGTACACGCTGGCCATCGGTTCAGCCCAAGCAACCAACGGGCTGCTGCAGGCCGACTTCATCGCCGCCGACACAAAGGTCTTCTGGACCACGGACTTTAATGACCCGGACATGGACGACATTCAGGTTTCCGCCCACCGAATCTTTGTGGGAGAACACGTGGTGGCCTACACCATGGACGGATACGACTTTGAGGGTGCCGAAGCCTCGGTACAGGAGTTCGACTCCATCATCTACCCCACCCTGACCGAGGCCCTGTTTCAGCCGCAGGACTTCGATGGCAATGGGCGCATCGTCCTGCTTTTCACGGACAGTGACGGCTACGGCGGCTATTTTACGCCCATCAACCAGTTTCCTGGTTTTGTGGCGCTGATGAATGGGTTGAAGAGCAACGAGATGGAACTGCTCTATATCAGCGGTTGGACCTCCCCTGGACACTATGCACAGATTGAAGCTCACGAATTTCAGCATTTGCTTTATTACTGCCGCCATCTTATGAAAGACTTCGTTCACTGGGACTTCCACGACGAGGGTATGGCTGAGTCAGCCGTCAAGATCGTGTATGGGGCCAACGACATGGCCACAGGATACTATCAGTACGATCCGCAAGACATCATTTCCAATGGTGCCTCATTGGTTAAATGGGAATGGGGTGTCTACGAACACTATTCCATCGCCTATGTATTCTGGGCCTGGGTCGCAGGCCAATTGGGAGGCGTGGAGGCCTATAAGCTCATCTTCGAGATCGAATACGGCGGCCCCGAGCAGGTTTCGGCATTCCTGCAAGAGAACTTGGGAATGGATCTTCACCAAGCAGTCCAGGCCATGATGGCCGCAGTGCGAATCCAAGCCCCCAGCGGCCTTTACAGCTTCAATGGCATGATCGCCCTTGACCCCAACGGGGGCCCGTCGGTGCCCGATGGAGTGACCACTCTTCAGTTGGAACCATTTGGTGGGGCCTTTTTCCCGGCGGGCACTACCGAAATCGCTGCGCCGGCCGACAGCGGGCCCCATGTGGCATTCTCCGGGA
>CAYTWV010000668.1:0-2534 GCA_964442235.1 uncultured Myxococcales bacterium
CCCCTCCCAGGCGCGGCAGCGGTCCTTCGCCACGCATGCAGTACTGCTTTCCCTGGACCGCTGCCGGGCGCGGCGGGGGCGAGGGATCGCCCCCGGCCCCCCGTTAGGGCAGTGCGGTGGCTTCGCCGCAGGGCATCATCGGAGACGGGGCTCTCCGCCCCTTCTCCGATCCTCTTCCCCGCAGGGCTGCGAGGGGCTGCGCCGTGCGCTACCGTTTCTTCTCCACTCCGATGGCGGGGCAGAACGAGGCCAGAGGACAGATACTGCAGTGGGGGGACTGGGGGCGGCAGAGGTTCTGGCCGAACGAAACCAGCAAGAAGTTGTATCGAATCCAGTGTTGAGGCGGCAGTTTGGCACGCAGGGCCATTTCGGTCTCTTCGGGAGTTTTGGTCCGGACGTAACCCCAGCGGTTACTGATGCGATGGACGTGGGTGTCCACGCAGATTCCGGGCAGGTGGTACCCCTCGGTCAAGACCAGGTTGGCGGTTTTACGACCTACCCCGGGCAGGGCAAGCAGCACCTCCAGATCATCGGGAACCTGGCCATTGTGGCGGTCCAGAAGGGCTTGGCAGCAGTCCAGAATGGTTTGGGCCTTGACGTGATAGAACCCCACCAACCGGATGGCTTCTTCGATTTGTTCCACGGGCAGTTTGACCATGGTCTGGGGGGTGTCGGCCAGGGCAAATAGCCTGGGGGCAGCGATGCGAGTTTGTTCGTCGCGGGTGCGCAAACTTAGCAGTGTAGCGATCAAGACCCGAAACGGATCGCGGGCGATGCGCACGATTTGAGAAACCACGGGTTCTTCCCAAGTCAGGACCAGTTCCTCCAGCAGTTCGATGGCACGTTCGACGGGAAAAGAGCTAGCTGGGCCGGTGGATTTGGGCATTAAGACCTCCGCTGGACAACGGGACTGGAATACACCAGAGTAGGGAACGGGGCAAGGGTCGGCTGGCGGCCAGGCCGCCTGTTCTGGGGCCGGAACTGCGACCACAGCACGAATTTGCTTGATCATTGCGGCGATTCGACTATCCTCCCGCCTCCTGGAAACTAAGCCGCTGCGGCGGGGGTGTGAAATGGCAAATACTTCGAAATTGACGAGAGAAAAGCGTAAGGCCGCCAAGCGCGTAGCCCGTAAGGCCTTCAAGAAGGTCGTCGGGAAGCTGACGCCCAAACTGCGCAAAGAGTTTGACAAGAAGCCCAAGGGCGGAATCAAAGGGTTCTTCCTGGGGACGAATCAAGAGATCGACTAGTTCCTTCGGGGATTGGGCACTTTTGTTTCGACCGTGGTCATCAGTGACCGTCGGAGGGGCGCATGTACGAGCATCTTGACTCTCGCATTGCGGAAATGAAGGCTCGGGCAGCACAACTTCGGGGGTATCTTTGACTTACCAGCCCGTGAAGCGGAGCTGAGTAAGATCATCGCGGCTGAATCGGAATCGGAGTTCTGGCTGGATCGGGAGAAGTCTGCCCAGATGCAGAAGCGGAAGTCCGAGCTCAATTCGCTGATCGCACGCGTACATGCCGCAATTCAACCGGTGGAAGACGCTCTGGCACTGCTGGAGTTGGCCCGAGAGGCCAATGACGTAGACCAGGAGGGCGAGATCCTGCAATCGCTGGATCAGGCTCAGGAGCGACTGGACGACCTGGAGTTGGATGCGCTGCTGTCGGGTCCCAACGACAAAGACCACTGCTTCTTGACCATCAATGCGGGTGCGGGGGGTACCGAGTCCCAGGATTGGGCCGAGATGCTGCTTCGTATGTACGGTCGTTATTGTGAAGAGCGGGGGTGGACCATCGAGGTGGCCGACTTCCAGCCCGGCGACGAAGCGGGCATCAAGAGCGTCAACATCTGGGTGCAGGGTGAGTACGCCTATGGGTATCTGAAGGCCGAAATCGGCATCCACCGTCTTGTCCGAATCTCCCCATTTGATGCTGCCAAACGCCGCCATACCAGCTTTGCGGCGGTCTTCGTTTATCCGGATGTAGAGAATCAGATCAACATCGATATCGACGAAAAGGACCTGCGCATCGACGTGTTTCGGTCCAGCGGTGCGGGGGGGCAGAAGGTCAACAAGACCAGTTCGGCCATTCGAGTCACGCATATTCCCACGGGCCTGATTGTTCAGTGCCAGAACGAACGTTCGCAGTACAAGAACAAGGACATGGCCCTGAAGGTGCTGAAGGCCCGGCTGTACGACCTGGAGAAGAGCAAGATGGATGCGAAGCGAGACCAGGTGGAAGCCGGCAAAGCTCGCATCGACTTCGGCTCTCAGATTCGGTCATACGTTTTGGCGCCGTACCGTCTGGTCAAGGACCACCGCACCGGTTTTGAGATGGGCAACGCCTCGGCGGTACTGGATGGCCAGGTTCATGGGTTCATCAAGGCGTTTTTGCTGAAACGCAACGCCGACATCCTCGACGCCGGCGACCTGCCGTAGCACCTACCCGCAAAGCAGCAATCGGACGCCCACTCCCTGACGGGGCCGTCGAAAAAGTCCAGTGGTTGGGGGCACGGAGTGTACTAATCAGTGCCA
>CAYTWV010000669.1:0-599 GCA_964442235.1 uncultured Myxococcales bacterium
CAATGGCCTCGACGGGGCAGCCTTCCATAGCCTCTTTGCAGGCGGCTTCTTCTTCGGGTGTGGTCGACTGCTTCATCACGTAAGAATATCCGCCGTCATCCCATCGGGTGTAATTCTTGGGCGCGGTTTCGCGGCACAGGTCGCAGTCGATGCACTGGTTGTCGACGAAGTACTTGCCAGTGACGTTCTCGGAATACCGATTTGCAATGTCAGCCATAAATCAAAAAGTGTCTTCAGTTATCGACCGAGAAAGTCACGGGTGCAAGCCGCTTTTTCCTTATTTTGCTCGAGTTTCAACAAATCTTGCCACTTCCAGACGCTGGCAACGGTCATGTCACCGTCAGCGGGCAGCCTGACGGACCAGCGTCTCTACCAGGCCATCGATGGTGTGGACCCGAGCCTCGGCAGTCGGCTTCAGCCCGAGGGAATCCAAGGCCTTGCTGGTCTCCGGTCCGATGCTCAGGGTTCGAGGTGGTCCCTCTTTCCGCAGCGCCCCCGGTAAGTCGAAACGCTCATGAAAATGTTGGACCGCCGAACCACTGGCAAAGGTGATCCAGTCGGCTCCCTCGGATTCCAGGGAGGCGACAGCCCCGTCGCGA
>CAYTWV010000669.1:609-2520 GCA_964442235.1 uncultured Myxococcales bacterium
CCATTGATATCGGCAGTCTCTGGGACGGTGCGATAGCTGGCCACTTCGTCCACGATGCCGCCGCGTTCTTCGATCAAGCGGGCCAGATCGGAGGGCGTCTCTTCGGGCCGAATGATGAGGAATCGCAAGTTCTCGATGGACTCAACCTGAGCGATGGCATCGTCCACCTTGGCGGCGACGAATTGTTCCGGCATGGCATCCACTTGCAGGTGTAACTCGGCCAGCTTGGCGGACGTCGCTGGCCCCACTGCGGCGATGCGCAAGTTGCCCACGCTGCGAATGTCCGGATAGGCCTTGAAAAAGGTGTCGAAGAACGAAGTGACGCCATGGGGACTCGTGAACACCAGCCAGTTGTATTCGGTGATGCCCACAATGCATTCCACCAGCGGCTGAAGGGCCTTCGGCGGCTCGATTCGCAGGGTCGGGATCTCCAGAACATCGGCCCCGAGTTCCCGAAGGCGACGTCCCAGTTCTGAAGCCTGACTGCGAGTTCGGGTCACCACAACACGACGGCCATGGAGGGGACGCTGCTCGAACCAATTCAAACTCTGACGCTCCGAGACCACCCCCCCAACCACAATGATCGCCGGGCTAGAGAGACCGGCCTTCTCGGTGGCCTCCGCGAGAGTGGCCAGCGTTGCATCCACTGAGCGCTGCCGGGCGGTGGTACCCCATTGGATCATCGCAGCCGGCGTTTGCGGATCCTTACCGGCAGCAATGAGTAGGCTAGAAATCTCCCGGAGACGCTCCACCCCCATCAAGATGACGAGAGTGCCGGGCGATTTCGCCAAGGCCCCATAGTCGATGCACGTCTCGGGCTTGGTCGGATCCTCGTGCCCGGTGATGACCGTGAATCCGGAACAGTGGTCACGATGCGTCAGCGGAATGCCTGCGTAGTTGAGCGCGGCGGTGACCGAGGAAACACCGGGCACCACCTCGAAGGGAACTCCTGCCTGGGCCAATTCGTTCGCCTCTTCGCCGCCACGGCCGAACAGGTACGGATCCCCACCCTTGAGACGGACAACGGTCCGGCCGGCCTTGGCCTTTTCCACCAGCAATTGATTCAGATCGTCTTGCGGGATTGCATGCGCTGCGGCCCGCTTGCCCCCGTAGATCCGCTCCGCGTGGGCGGGAGCCAGGGCCATCAGAGCGGGCTCAACCAAAGCATCGTACACGACGACATCGGCACGCGCCAACACCTCGGCCCCACGCCGGGTCAACAAACCTTCATCGCCCGGACCTGCTCCCACCAGATAGACCATCCCTTTGGACTTCATGAGCGGAAGATGGTAACCAGAAAACCCTGAGCCACCAAGGCAGGAACCAGAACCCAGCGCCTTGGCAACCCGTGGATCAGCCGGCGATGATTGCGGCTGACTTGCCCTGTCCTTTGAGCAGAATTGCTCTATGAACTCCTTCCTTTGGGCCGGATTGCCGATGCTCGTGGCATTGTGGCTGGGCGCGTTGGCAGGAATCCTCCCGGTCCAAGGTGCGGTCGATCCCAGCGAAGTCAGGCGGCGCATCGATCGAGAGCTGGCATCCCTGGAAGTTCTCTACCGGGAGCTCCATCAACGTCCCGAGCTGTCCTACCAAGAATCGGAGACCTCACGCCGTGTGGCCGACGAATTGGAGCGCTCCGGCATCGCGGTCACCCGTCGAGTCGGCGGCCATGGCGTGGTGGGCGTACTCACCAACGGCACCGGACCTGTGCTACTGCTTCGGGCCGACTTGGATGGACTGCCGGTCCGGGAGCAGACGGGACTCCCCTTCTCCAGCACTCACCGCATGACCAATGAGCTCGGCGAACTGGTACCCACCATGCACGCCTGTGGCCACGACATTCACATGGCGAGTCTGATCGGCAGCGCTCGGGTCCTTGCCGTCCTCGAGGTACTGGGCCAAGAGGGACTC
>CAYTWV010000670.1:0-2517 GCA_964442235.1 uncultured Myxococcales bacterium
GGTTCATGCACTCTTACCGGAGGTCCCACGATGACCTCTTGATGTCTCGCGTGCCCGTGCCGTCTGCCTTCCGAAACTAGACAGCCGGTGGCAGTGAGGAGGGTAATAACAGCGGCCAGAGAAAGGATTGTTTTCATATTCAGTTTGTATCGCATATATGAGTGAGGCTAGCCGCGAAGTGGGGACTTCTCTATGGGGTGTAACCCTACCTCGTATCTGCGTTGGTCTGCCGAGGTCACGAACGTCACACTGGGGACTGCGGACATCCCCGGCAGGGTTTCACCTCATAGCGCTATGCCGGGGCGCGCCTCTGTAATCTGGTCACTGATGCCTGATCACTGGGGGCAATTCCCCGGAAAAGGGACACCCAGCCAGCGGGCCGAGAGTCACGGCGAGCGGAGGCGGTAGAAACGGCTGCAATAATTCGCCCCCTCGGGATCGCTGAAGTAAGACGAGCCGCCAGTCAAGGTGTTCGTGCCCACCGGCAACCAGACGGGATTGGCCAGATTTGTGCAGGCTTGGACCACGACGACCAAGTTGCTGGTCCCGGTGATGGTGAACCCAAACCCATTCGACTGCACGCCAAAGGTGGCAACAGTGTAGTCGATGTACAGTTGGAAGGCGTCCTGCAGAGTCGGCTGCAGAAATTGTGTGTAGGGGAAGAAGATGTAGCTGGCTACTGGGAAATAGCGCCCAAACAGGTAGGTGCTGGGAATTTGTGAATACTCGACATCTCTTTCGAAATAGAAGTCGGGAAGGAGGTCGAAATGATGACCGTCCCGCGTAATGTTCAACCCGCCGACATACGGGGTTTCATCACCATACGAGCCGGGCACAATCAGGCTCTGACCAGCGCAACTTTCATGAACCTTTTCGCTCAGGCCGCAACAAGTCCACTGATCATCGCCGGGGCCCTTTTGGTCGGAGAAGTCATTGTCGTAGCCCTCCCCGACCTGGTCTATGGCCAACTGCACAATGTTGGCTCGCAAGACGCTCGCCTGCGGATTATTGACGAGGTTGGTGTGAATCTTGACTCCCATGTGGCCATGGTCTTCGATCCCGTCGTAGGTCCCCCCGTCGCTCCAGTCTTCGTAAAAACTGTGCACTCCCGCCTGGGCATCCAGAGTTGTCACCATTACCTCTCCGGCCACAGGTGCAATTATGATTGCGCTCGTGGCGAGCGCCTCAACGACCTGCCGGCTTCCGATGTAGATCCCAACGTGGCCCGGGTGGTTCACGGCCAGGGTCAGGCTTATTCCTTCGCGACCGTATATTTGATGATTCGAATCCCTGAACACAAGGTCTCCCGGTGCCTGTGGCTCGGGTTGGAAAGCTGAACTGGAAAGGGTGACCAGGACACACGCCAGTAATGCCGTGGATGATGTTTTCATTTTTGATTGTTTTCTTTTGGTGTAAAGCGGGCCAGCGCAGCGTGAGCGTTCAGTCTCAATAGCTCATTTGTGGTTTGCGCATAGTGCAGCAGTGCCGTCACGGATTCGGGGGCGTTAATGCTTCCAAGGGCCGTGAGGCACGCAATTTTTAAGAAGTCGTCGTTTGAAGAAAGGAGAATTCGGTCCAGGATCGCCACCGTGGCTTTGTCTCCAAGTTCGCCCAGGGAGCGAATTGCACGGGCCTGCACCTGTGCGTCCGGATCGCTGATGGTTTGCTCCACCAGCAGGCGGGCCAATTCGCTGTGTGTCCGGCCCAGGGCCTGCACTACTTTGAAACGGATGAGTTCATCCGGGTCCTTCTGGGCCTTCTGGAGTGCCGCCACGGATGCGTCCGACGCGATGTTCCCCAGGGCGAGCGCGGATACGACACGAAGATGGCGATCGGATGTTGGCGCCGTAAGAATGGCGTCCAAAGTTGGCACGGCGTGACCATCCCCGATCCCGCCCAAACCGCGGACGGCCTTATAGCGCAGCATGAGCGGTTCGGAACTGTCGTTGGCGATGTTTGTGAACTCTTCCAAGGCGCTCCTTTCGCGCAGCCTTCCAAGACTGTCTGCGGCTGCTTGTCGGCTCGCCAGGCTGGCGCTTCGGTCTTTGAGGACGGCCAAAAGCCGCTCGATTTCCCCGTGTAATGGAGATGCGTCCGGCACCGCCATCTGTGTTAGCAGGGAGGTGAGAGGGGCCGACAAGGTAGAATTCGAGATTTGGTCGGCGGGGTGAGATGCTTTACCGTTCAGCAGGGGGAGGGCGTGGTCGCATTCCGCGGTGCAGAAAAGGTACAGGCAAAGCGAAAGGCCGACCGCTGCGATTCCCCATAGCAGCCAAAGGTTCAAAGTCTTCATGCTCTTAAGGGCATGCCCCTTCTACCTGCTCCAAGCGGTGCGCTTACCAGACAGTCGGCATGGCTGGCCAACTCCATCGCCCTAGCCCAGCAAATTGCCGGTGCAGTCGAGAGCTTGGGCTCAAGTCTGCATTCGACAGGGCCTCGCGCCAGATGAGCCTGATCTGGGCAGAGGCTGGACGCAGAATGGGCAGACATCCTGGTGCCGCCTGCACTGGATCGCTG
>CAYTWV010000671.1:0-2513 GCA_964442235.1 uncultured Myxococcales bacterium
ACCAGCGCCAGCAGCAGCAGAAGCATCGTAGGTTTCATGGGTTCCTCCGAACAAAAAGGGACCTTACCACCGAAGCGGCCGGAGGCCAAGGGGCGGACCCCGGAAGCTGTCAACCCGGTGGTGGTGATGGTCCTGGTGACGGTCGTTGTTGTTGACAGAGCCACCTGCGCCTGGGTAGATTCGGCCAACCAAAAAGGGGCTGGCCAACCAACACTGGAGGATCCGGATGAGACGCACCGTGGCAAGCGCCGTGTTCGCAGTTTTCGTGGGGGCCCTGCTGCCGCTGGCATCGGCGCAGGCGCTGGAGCCGACGGGCCGCTGCCTGGGATCGCACTGCTTCCAGATGCCAACGCTCTTCCCTAACGCCTTCATCACGACCCAGTTCGGCTTCACGCAGGGGGTGCAATCCCTGAGGTCTGAGGATTTGGATGTGTTGGGCGACGGGACCACCTCCATGGACCTGTCCATGATGGGCATCAGGGAGGAGTTGGACTACATGATGGCCTTCAGCCGGGGCTTCGGGGTCTTCGTAAAGGGGACCGGGACCGTGCTGACCGGTACCAACTCGGACTCGGCGCTGATCTTCGGTGGCCAGGGCAGCTTCAGCGGCGGCGGCGGCGCAGCGTTGGCCCTGCTTCGGACGGAGGGCACGCTGGTGACGCTGCGGGCGGCCGTTTCCAAGGGCAGGAACCTTCAGGTCATGCCGTTCGTTGCGTTGCTAAGCGTCGCCAACGGAGCATCCATCTCGGACTCGGCAGGCTCCATGTTCACCAAGTCTGATGCGGTCGGCTTCCAGCCGGCCCTGATGCTGGCGCAGTCGCTGGGCAAGGCCCTGGGCCTGCAGGCGGGGACCTGGCTGGAGTACACGATGGTGGATGGCGCAGACGCCACCAAAGAGTTGAGCGGTGCGGCAGCACTCGAGTTTGACCTCGGGGCCGTTTCCCAGATGCCCCTGGCGCTGGCTGGTGAGTTCAGCTATTCGAAGACCCTGGGCGTGGATGCAGATATGAAGTCCTTCGGCGGAGGCCTCTATTACTCCGGCCGCAGCGACCTGCAACTGGGGCTCTTCCTGGCCACCATGAGCCAGGCGAAGAGCTACGATTACCCGAACGGCGTCGACAATGTCTACGGTCAGTTGACCATGCGGTACTTCTTCTGATATCGGGGTCACGCATTTCCAATTGAGTGACCCCGAATTCTCGAGTCAAGGACGTTTTCAGCAAAACTGGCGTTTTCAGCGAACGCTGAAAACGATTGGTCTACTGAAAACAGCGGTTCAACCAGTCCTGGGGCTTAACGAGAAAACCCGGCAATTACGCCGGGTTTTCTATTTGAGCGGGAAACGGGATTCGAACCCGCGACCTTCAGCTTGGGAAGCTGACACTCTACCACTGAGTTATTCCCGCACACTCAAGCGGCCGGATTGTTGACCGCTTTGGAACCAGTTGTCAAGGGTGGCCGGCTGTTTTTTTCAGCCTGGGGGCCACTTGAAGGAACGACCGCCGAGCACATGGAGGTGGATGTGCATGACCTCCTGGCCCGCATTGCGGCCGGTGTTCATCACCAGCCGGTAGCCGGAATCCGTGGCGCCCTCCTGGCGGGCGGCCTCGGCAGCGGCAAGCAGCATCTCACCGGCAAGGGCCTGGTGCTCCTCGCGCAGGGCATCGGCGCTGGCCAGGTGCTGCTTGGGAATGACCAGCAGGTGTATGGGGGCGGCGGGACTGATGTCGTGGAAGACCACACAGTTCTCCGTCTCCAACACCCGACGGGCCGGAATGTCACCAGCGGCAATCTTGCAGAAGATGCAGTCGCTCATGGGGCATCCTCCAGCAGGGAACTAGCGCTTCTTGGCACGCTCCAGACGCTTGGTCTCGGCAATCCGCTTGGTGCGGGCCTTGAGCCGGGCCTGTCGTCTCGCCTGGGATGTCTGAACGGTAATATCGCCTCTACCCATAGTATCCTCCAATGGAGCAAGGGGTCACTGACGCGCGGATTATAGTCGGGGATGTCCGGCGGTCAACTGGTAAAAGCGGAAATCGCGGTTGAAGCGGTCGGGCCTGCTGCAGTAATATCGCCGCACTGTGGACCGGGACCCGGGAGGGTAGCACCATGACCAAAGTTGCCATTGTGGGGGGTGGAATCGGTGGGCTGTCGGCGGGCATCTGTGCCGCTTTGAATGGGTTCGAGACCCACATCTTCGAGAAACACTCCGTCGCCGGAGGCCTCTGCACGGCCTGGGACAGGAAGGGCCATGTCATTGATGGCTGTATCCACTGGCTGGTGGGCTCCAAGCCGGGGAACTCCATGTACCGCCTCTGGGAGGACCTGGGCGTCCTGGACGGCGTGAAGTTCGTGGACCACGACGAGTATGTCACCATCGTCCAGCCCGACGGGCGGCGCCTGGTGTTTCCCTGCGATGTGGATCGAATGTACGAGGAGTTCGCCCAGGTCTCCCCCGAGGACCGGCACCTGCTGGACGAGTTTCGTCGGGCCGTGAAGAAGGCCCGGGGCTT
>CAYTWV010000672.1:0-2511 GCA_964442235.1 uncultured Myxococcales bacterium
CGAACGAATCCGCCCGTGCCCCAGCCGGTGGCATCCATCCAGTTCTCATAGTCGTAACCCACTCGGATCGTAGGCGAAATCCGATAGTTCTCATCCATCTCGATGCCGATTCCGGCCGTGGGACCGTGAATCTCAGCCCAAGTGGTAGTACAGGCAGCGGCAGTACCAAAACAAGCAAGGACAAACAACGTGCGAATCGGCGTCATGGCAGCATCACCTCCGCCGGGACCGCAGAGTAGTCGGGCTCGAATGCGGGGTAAACGGGGTATGTCACGGACCAGCACCAGACCGAGCCATCGGCCTTCGCTGCACAGATTCGGTCCTTTTCGGCCGAGACGGCTACCGCCCCGGTGAACTCCGGAACCGGGGACGGAGCCCCGAAACAGACCACCTTCCCGTCCGGCTGAATGCCACACATGACCCCCATGCCATACGAAGCACCCCTCCAGGCCAGGCTGTACAGGCTGGCCCGGCTTTGGTTCCCGACCCCTCGGCATGTGACCTCAAGGCCCCGGCTCTGTAAACAGACACTGTAATCGTCAAGGAACACCTGTCGCACGTCGGTGACCCCTTTTAATAGAAGTGGGGCCCCCCATGGCAGTCCCGACTCCCAAAGCCAGGAATCCCAGACACTGCCCTCTCCCCAGCAACGAACGGCACCTTCTGTGCTTACCAGGCAGCCCGAGGACGAGCCCAGAGCGACGGACTGAACGCCAGTCTGGGGGCCAAACATCGTCGGAGTACCGCTGCTGGGCAACCTTGACGCCACTCCATCGCCCCAACACCACGCTGCCTCTTCCCGAACCAGGCAGGCGGACGAGGGGCCCACAAAGACGCTCAAGGCCCCCTCGCTTCCTTCAATCACACGGGCCTGCCACTCGGACGGAGTGCTGTAGTAATAGGTTGCATTGGGTCTTCCCCAGCAGACCACATGATTGGGCTCTGGCCCGACCAACGCGCAGGTTTGGTACAACGAGGCCGACAGTTGCATCGCTGCCGAATCCACCGGAACGCCCACCCCCGGCAAGATGAGTTCGTTCTCGGCCACACCCAACTGCGCAAACACGTTGCTTCCGAAACAGGCGACCTGGCCCTGGAAAAGACGGCATGTATGTTCCTGACCGCTTGCCAGCAAAACGGGAGCCGTGCAGATGCCTGCCTGGCAGACCTTACCTGGGTCACAGGTTTTACCGCACCCCCCGCAGTTCTGGGTATCGGAGTAGGCCAAAACCTCACAGCCGTCCTGGTCTTTCTGGTTGCAGTTCAAACGCCAG
Organism: uncultured Myxococcales bacterium; assembly: GCA_964442235.1. Classification (GTDB taxonomy): domain Bacteria; phylum Myxococcota_A; class UBA9042; order CAIXZC01; family CAIXZC01; genus CAYTWV01. Next base: position 1,275 of record CAYTWV010000672.1, read on the forward strand.
CCCAGGCACGTGCAACTGCCTACCTGACAGGTCTGGCCGGGGCCACAGCGGTGCCCACACTCTCCGCAGTGGTCCAAATTGGATTGGGGCCAGATGCAGCGCCCATCGCAAGTGAGCAGGCCGGAATTACACTGTTCGAAGCACTGTCCCATCCCGTCACACATCTGCCCGACGGGGCACACGCGGCCGCACTGCCCACAGTTGGCACTGTCAGAGTTGATGTCCACACAACGGTCGCCGCAAAGCGCCTGGGGATAAGAACAGGCCGCCACACACTTCCCTAGGTCGCATTTTTCGTTGGGGGCGCAGGTTCGACCGCACTGGCCACAGTGTTCGAAGGAGAACAACGACGATTCACATTGTTGCGCCGGGTTGCCGTCGCATTCGCCCGCGGGGATCTCTGCTGCGCTGCAACTGCACGATGACGACGAGGCCTCCAGGCACGAAGGCCAAGGCGTGGCGGCCGCTGCCTGAGCATGGGTCAAATGGCATTCGAAAGAAGCCCCCGACGTCACCCCGAATGGGACCTGGTTCACAGTCCATTGCTGGCAGGTCGCCAGACACACCTGCCTGGACTGAAAGTAGTTGTACATGCCCCGACAATGGGTCTCGAACAGGTCGCAGAACCCCTCGCAAGGGCTGACGCCGCAGAACCCGCCTCCCTCAAGAGACGCATTCTGGCACTCGGCCGGATCGGACGCTGCCAGGGAGGCATGATAGAGCCGGCAGGCCACCGTGTTCCCGAGATGTTCGGCCGGGACGGCCACCGGGGGAACCGAATCATCGGTGTAACTTGGTTCCGGGCTGTAGGGAACATTTGAAAGCGTCAGGTGCCTGCAAGACTCCATGCAATCGTAGAAATCCGGATACGATTTGCAGTTTTCAATCGAAGTTCTACAATAGTTATTACATATTGACCGAATAAATCCACCATGTGACGGGTCTTTGTAGGGGATATCGCAGGCCCCCAGCAGGGATAACAGACCGAAACACCCCCAAAGCCTCAGGCCCCACCAAGGACGAAGCCAGAGCCCCTGCCGGGGACGAAGCCCCTGCCGGGGACGAGGCCAGTGCTCAACCGACCGAGTTTTCCGTGAGAATCCGGGCATGATTTCCTCCGCCAGCGCACAGTACCTAAAGACAGCGGGCGGTACAAGGGAGGGAGGAGGTTTGAAGGAGGAGGGATGAAGGAGGAGGTTTGAAGGAGGAGGTTTGAAGGGGGAAGGATGAAGGGGGA
>CAYTWV010000673.1:0-2508 GCA_964442235.1 uncultured Myxococcales bacterium
AACAAGTTGGGGGGCTGGCGCTCTGGGGCCTCCTAAAACTCTCGCACCCCGGCGAAGAAATCGATGATCAATGATTCCTGGCCTGCCGAGACTTCATACTCGCCGGTGCCATACTGCGAAGTCACGAAGGGGTTGTCGTGGCGAGGTGCCGGGTGTAGGTCGATGGTTTGGCCCTTTACCAGCAACGGGTTGTGCCAGTCGAACTCCATTCGACCCTCGGTGGGGCTTTCATAGACCACGGCAAATCCGTCATCAAAGCCATCGTCGCCCTGGTCCGAAACGGGCGTGACACTGACCACGCCCGCCACGGTGGCTTGAACAAATGCGTCGAAGGACTCGAACTCTTCCTTGCTGCCCACCTGGATGATCCAGGCGTTTTGCGCCCCACCTTCGGCCACTCGGTCGAAGGGCAAATCTGCGTTGTTCCAGACTTGAGGTTGGCCCAGCCGCCAGGCCGTGGGGCGGTGCGACCACAGGCCCACGTAACTGTCGCCCTTGCGCCCAAACATCCACCCTTGCTCTTCGTGGTACTCCACCTGATCGAAGTGGGCTACGGGGAAATAGGCGTGGGTTTCGTCTCGGTAGTCAAAGGCCTTCTGGCCCAGCACTTTGGGCGGGAATTGGGGGGCGTACAAATGGATCACCGCCTGTCCATGCTGGGCCGACCGGGGTCTGGAGGCGTTGCCGGTCCAGTAACCCGGCCCCGGTTCGTCCACTTCCTGCCAATTGAAATCGGCGGGAATCTCGGCACCCTCGGCCACGGCCAGGTATCCCGGATGTGTCACAAACACCACGGCGTCTTCGGACAACGTCGCTTGTCCGGCGTGGGTCTGGTTTGACATGGTTCCGGGCCGATAGTCCTGTGCGGTAGACAACATCACATGAGCATCACGATAAGTATACGTGAATACTTCAGCCAACAGTCCGCTGCCTATAACGGGCCAGATTTCTTGATATATAGGGAAAATGACTTTCATGGGAGGCTGAGTGGGGGCAGCATGGACGAAGTCACCTACGATGGCGAAGTCTTTGAACTGCCCCGCCCACAGGTTGTGTTTGTCCGCCACCTGCACCGTCAGCGCCAACAGTGGCCAGGTGGTGAATGCACTCATAGACCACCAGAAGGCCACTTGATCTTCATCATCATAGACCAGGCCATCGGTCCGGGGCGGAATGGGATCGTCCCATTTTGCCGGCGGTCGCTCGTCCAGCGGCACGTTCATGTGCTCCATGTCGACCATGGGTTCGTTCCAAGCCGCCACCGATCGAGTCACCGAAGGAACTGCGTATCGGCCGGTACGCGCCAGCAGGAGACACTGAGTGCAGCCCGTGCTTCGGAACTGGCGTTCCGTGTCATTAAAGACCAGCTTCAAGGGGTCATAAAGATCCTGAAGTTCGGCAGCGGGTTTGTCTTTGATATAGGAGCGGCCGTGGGTGGCCCCGAAGTTCCCCTGGTGCAGATGCAGCGCCATGTCCAGCCAGATCAGGTCCATGACCGAGGCGGTCTTGAATGCGATTTCCGGGTCTTGGGCCCACTCCACAAGGGTCAACAATGGAATCAGATCCCAGTTGTAATAGACGTCCGAATGCCACTCGGTGAAGCCCCACTTGGCTCGCTCCTCCAGCCAGCCCAGAATGACGGGTTTGGCCCTTTCCCGATGCTGAGCCCCCGTCATGCCGGTCACCTCGAACACCTGGTTGGGATAACGCTGCCCCATCAGGTACTCGATGCTGCGGAACAGCAGCACATGGTTTTCGGACCAATACCACATATTGTCCACAACCGGTTTGCCCTCCCAAACCCGTTCGGGAGTGGGGTCGGTGTACCAGAACTTGAAGGTGAACAGCGCCTGCTCGATACGGGCCCACAATTCAGGGCTAAGGGCCGGATCACCCTGGTGTGCATAAAGCAGATTCACCAGCCGGATGGCATCAAAATCGCTGGTATCGGCCAGCCGATAAAGCTTGTTGAAGGTGCCGTCCAGCTTGTCATCGGCAAAGGCCCCGGCAGGCACAGAGGGTTTTCCCAGCCGCTTGGCGCATTCAAAGTGCTCCATCAACTGCGTGACCCCGTCGCCCGGCTGACTGTTTGCACAAGCCCAAACCAGAAAAGCGTCCTGCCGCTCCACCTGCCACTCTTGTACCGCTGCCAACTCCCAGGTGGGAACGATCTCTTCCGGCACATCAAGGGTCAGGTCCGCCGCAAGGTCCAAGGGTGCGTCGCCGGGCACATCGAGGTGGGAGTCCTGGCCCAGATCCTGGGCCACATCACCGGCCGAATCCAGCCACCCATCCGTCCTAACATCGGACGTCGTATTCCCTGCACCATCCCCGCCGCAACCGCCAGAAAAGGCCATCGCCGCCACGAGTACCACCAAGACCATCCTTCGCATGCAGACCTCCAAAACCTGGTGGAGGCAGCCTAACAGGGGGCGACGTTCAGAGCAACCCAGTGATGACAGGCAACCCGTGACCCGTCCCCCGTCTGCTCGTAGTCGTCCCCCGGCA
>CAYTWV010000674.1:0-2495 GCA_964442235.1 uncultured Myxococcales bacterium
GGGGTTCCAGGTGGCGTCGACGATGCGGTCCATGGCAGCTTTGGAGAAGATTCCGTGGCTGTTGGCGGTGTACTTGGCGACGACATCGGCATCGGAGAGGGGCCGAGCGGGGGAACCTTTGGCGTGGTCTTCCTGGCGGGTGAACGAGCGGCCATCTTTGGTGGTGATGGTGACGATGGCTCGTTTGACCTTGGGGAAGAGGCCGTCGATTTCCTTGTTGGCCACGACTTTGATGCGTCCCAGCATTTCCCAGACCCGTTTATCCATCAACGCCTCGTCCTCGAAGTCCGAGGGAAGGACGTTGCCTTTCACGCTGGCCACGGCGATGCAATAGGGCAGGCTGTGGTCGGCGGTTTCTTTGGTGGTGGGTTTGTATTTGCTGGGGTCCGATAGGATATCGGCGCCACGGGTGGTGGTCTCTACCAGCACGGTTTCCAGGTTTTCCCAGGTGACGCCGTTTTCCTTCATCACTTCCAGGGTGGCCGTGATGGGTTGGTGAGTCAGCGCCTCGGTGGGGAACGCCTTGTAGCCGCAACGAGTGATAAAGAAATCCTTGCCAAGGTCCTTAAGCATCCAATCGGGACGCCAGGAGACGTTGCTGATGACGTGGAAGACGCCCTCTTTGCCCTCGAAGAGTTCCACGGGGCCGGTGTATCCGGTGCTGGCCAGCATGGCGGCACGCACACCCGCTTCGGTAGCCATGGGGTCTGCGGTGTTTTTCATGTTGGTCAGATGGCCGGCCACAACGCCGCCCAGCGTAAAGTGGCTGGAGCCGCTGATGCCAGTGGCCGCCACGGCCTGGTCTTCGGTCAGGCCCAGCATTCGGGCCGCTACCAGAGGCGAGGCGAACTGGGTCAACGAGGCGTGATGCCAGCCCTTTTCACGCACGCCAGGTTCGGCAGCATGGCAAAGGCGCATTTCAAGCTCGTAACAGAGCACGATGCCCACCAGCAGCTCTTTGCCGGAGAGGCCTTTGAATTCTGCGGGCGCCAGGGCCCCCGAAATAATGTCCGAGGGGTGACTGGGGTCTTGCTCCCAGTAGATGTCGTTGTAGTCCATGGCCCGAATCAGCAGGGCGTTCATCAACGCTGCGTCGGGCATGTTCACCTTGGTGCCATGGCCCAGCACAGTTGCCTGCGGAGCGCCGCCCAACATCTGGATGAAACGATACGCCTGCTTCATGTCCAGGTTGTCTACGGCGGCAAACGCGCAGCCCAGGCTGTCGATCATGAACCGTTTGGCTTCTTTGATGGCTTCAGGCGGAATCTCTTCGTAACGAAGGGACAGCGCCCACTGGGCCAGTTTTCGACTGATGGAGTCTGCCATAAGAACTCCTTCTACTGCAGTGCTTTGGCGACGGCCTGGCCCATCTCGATTGTGGTAGCGGCCTTCTCGCCCTTGCGAACCATGTCGTAGGTGCGGACTTTGCCATCACGGATGACTCGGGCGATGGCCTGGTCGATGTTGTCGGCTTTGTCCTTCATACCCAGCCAGTCCAGCATCATTCGGGCCGCCTGGATGTTTGCAATGGGGTTGACCTTGTTCTGTCCGGTGTACTTGGGCGCAGAACCGTGGGTGGGCTCGAACACGGCGTAGTTGTCGCCGATATTTCCGGCAGCACTGAAGCCCAGGCCACCGATAAGCTGAGCGGCCAGGTCGGAAAGGATATCGCCAAACAGGTTGGAAGTGGCGATGACGCCGTAGTTCTGGGGGTTCTTCACCAGCCACATGCACATGGCGTCGATGTTGTCCTCACGCAGTTCGATTTCGGGATAGTCCTTGGCCACGATGCGGGCGGTGCGCACGAACAGGCCGGACGTCTCACGCACGACGTTGGGTTTTTCGACGATGCAAACCTGCTTGAACCCATACTGTTGGGCATATTTAAATGCGTCTTCAACGATGACGCGGCTGGCGTGACGCGTAATAATGCGGCAAGAGACAGCCATATCTTCGTTGGCCACGTCACTGAAACGCTTCATGCCGGGGTTGGTGTTCAGGGCAGTCCGGACGTTCTCGGGGATGGGGTGCCACTCGACACCGGCATAGAGGTCTTCGGTGTTCTCGCGGAAGACCACCAGATTGATGTCATCCCGGAAATTGCAGGGGTTCCCCGGATAGGCGCGGCAGGGGCGCAGGTTGGTGTGCAGGTTGAAGGTCTGTCGCAGCGATACGATGGGACTGCGATAGACCAGATTCTTGCCCTGAAGTTCGGGGGCCAGTTCGGCCTGGGCCTCTTCTTTGGGCTTGGAGGTAATCGCGCCAAAGAGGCACACGTCGGTATTCTTCAGCAGGTCAACGGTGCGCTGGGGCAGGGGATTGCCTTCGGAGCACCAGAAATCCCAGCCGATATCGCCGTGAATCAACTCGGCGTCAAAACCCACGGCATCCAGCACCACACGGGCCGCTTCCATCGTCTCTTTGCCAACACCATCACCAGGAAGCCATGCAACTCGAAGTTTCTTGGACATCATTCTCTCCATTACGTAAGGCTG
>CAYTWV010000675.1:0-2494 GCA_964442235.1 uncultured Myxococcales bacterium
CGTGTTTCCGCTCTGGGCAGCACCAGATATCGCGTGGTGGGGTGTTGCCATGTGGGTCCTGGCCCTGATGGCGACCCTGTGGGCCAGTTCGATTCTGGTGCAGTTTCCCAAGAAGATCGCTTTGGTTCGCCGCTACCGATGGAGTCTGGCTCAAAACGAGTTCCAGCCCGAGCACATTGCTTACCTGTGTGGCGACCCCTGTTACCGCCTGGTGGCCAGCGAAATCCTGCGTTGCTCGGAGTTCCGCAACACCCGCAGAGAACGTATCGCACAACTCAACGAGCAGAATGCCACCTTTGGCTTAGGCAAGGTCCATGTGGATCCCGAGCGCGGGGTCCTGGTTCTATACAACGGCAAAGAGATGGGGTGACACATGTCCGAAGGTAAAGTGGGTCTGGAGCATCTGGATGTGAAGGCGCAGAAATCTATGGCAGAATTGCAGCTTCTGCCCGATGAGCAAATCCTGCGAATCTGGGAAGGCGACGGCTTCTTCCTGGGCTCCAATCCTATTGCGAAACTAATGGCCCAGTTGGTGCGTTTGGGCGTGTTTTTGACCTGTGGCCATCTGCGCGTCTACGTGGTTTTCACCAACATGCGCATTATCGTGGCCTCCTCGACGGCCGCCTACTGCGGGGCCGCCGGGAACCGCACCATCAAGACGCTTGCCCTAAGTTCCTTGCTGGAAGCCACCGTGGCCCGTTCGACCTCGTGCTGCTGCTTCCACGCACGGACCATTCATTTCCAGACCCGCACCGAAGAGTTCGGCGTCGCCGTCAAGAAGTTCAAGGATGAAGATCTTCGGGACTTCCTGGACTTCCTGGGCCGCGTCATGGTCAACAACAGCCGCAACGCGTAACATCAATGGCTATTTCGCCATGATGACCCAGATTTCGTCCTTGGTAGGAAAATACTCGACATAAACTCGCTGGGAGTCGCAGTGGCCCACCACGCGGATTCGGGGCGATTCTTTGGTCCCGGCCCGCCGGACCCGGCAACGTCGTCCGACTTCGTTCATAAACGCATGGACGGGGGCTAAACGGGCCGCCGTGAAGGCGTTGGCCTCGGCACCCACCTTGGTGTCCACCTTGATGGGAACGCGCCAAAGCCAGACCTGCAGCTTGCCCCCGACAAACCCCAGAGCCAGACGCCCCGGTGCCCCGTCGACGGCCATAAAAAGCACCTCGGCCTTGGCTCCCGCGTCCAGCAACGTGTGCGCAAAGGCCGCCTTGTTCAGCGCCTCCAGCAATCCCGTGTCTACCAGCCCCTGGGCAATGGCTTGCGGCTCGGCCAACGCGTGAACGGCCGGCACGGCCTTGGCGTCCCATTTTGTTATGGCCCCCTTGGCCTCGACCATCGTGTTACCCACCAGAAGCTGCGGCCAGGCCGGCCCCGTCTCCTGCGCAGCACCAAGGCGGGGCAGGCATACCGCCATCACCACGCACAAAGAGACTGCACGGAACCGCCGTTTGCCTGCCTCGCTCCATGTATCTGCCATGAACCCCCCGAGATTAATTGAAGTTCTGTGTAAACGCATTCACGCAGTCCTGTATTAGGGTGTCTTTTTCAGACAAATATCCGACGCATTTTTCGGTCTGGCGCAACACCTTGTCCCGAACTCGGAACCGCTCCACCGTCGCTACCACTCGGTTGCCTTCCAGCGCTACCTTCACCCACGCCACTTCATCCACCTCGGATTGTGCCAGCGCCACACACAACCCAGCAGCTCCGCCCTGGGCCGTCTTGCCCTCCAGCGGCCACGGCACCACCGGACACAGGCGCTGGGCGCCAACCTGGGCTTGCAGGGCCCGACTCAGCTCCACGCCCAACGCCGCCAACTCGGTGGGGGCGCTGGCCGGAGCAAAGGTCAACGAGTGGGGAAAAACCACGCCGCCCAACGCCTCAAGAGCTTTTCCCGCTTCCAGGGCCACTTCCGTAGCGGTGTCCGTCACTTGAATGCGGCGAAGGGCACCGGCAGCCCTTTTGTATCCCATGGACCCCAGGGAACGAACCGCTTCACGTCGCACCACTGGATTCGAATCGTTCTGGGCCACGTTCAGCAGCGCCTTGCCTGCCGCCTCGCCCCCCATGCGACCCAAAAGTGCGGCACACGCTGCCCGGACCTCGTAAGAACGGTCGTTCAGCGACTCGAGTACCACCTCATAGGTCTCTTCGCCCCAGGTGCGCAAGATGCGCTCGGCGGCCTCTTCGACCAGGTCATTGGGGTCGCTCAGGCGCTGCAGGATGGCCAGATAGACCTCCCGGCCTGCATAGGCCCCCAAGGCGACTACGGCAGCATGACGCAGTTGCGGCGATGGGTCGCCGGAAAGCCGAACCAGTTCCGGAATGGCAGGTTCAAAATGCCCACGTCCCAGTTCCACCGCACACGCCAGTTTGATCTCCTCGGATGCCGCCCCCTTAAGCTCGTCTCGGATGGCCTGGTAGCGGGCTTCAGCCCCCCACCGATGGATCTGATCTGCCGTAACCGAGCAGCCCG
>CAYTWV010000676.1:0-2491 GCA_964442235.1 uncultured Myxococcales bacterium
CACTGATTAGTACACTCCGTGCCCCCAACCACTGGACTTTTTCGACGGCCCCTTAGGGCCTGCCCCGAGGATAACCGAGGGGTCGTGGCACTGACCTATGCACGATTGGCCCTTGGAGGCGGTGCTGCTTGCGCGTAGGCGGGAATGGGCATACCATCGGGCCCACAGGAGGCAGTCGGTGAAAGTTCTGTTTGTGGGCATGGCCAACAGCATCCATACGGTTAAGTGGATTCGGCAGGTCGGTGATATGGGATGGGACTTGCATCTCTTTCCCAGCATCGATTCCGGACAGGTGTTGGAGGGTCTTCCCTCGATTACGGTGCACCACTCCGTATACGCAAAGAGGGCAAAGGCCGAGCCAACGCAGGGTGCGGGGAGTGCGTCGCAGGGGTTTGGGGCAGAGCCATTGCCAGCGCCGGGGCCAGCGACGTTAAGATTGTTGGGAATTCCGGCCTTCCATCCCAAATTTGCCGCCATGGTCAGGCGGGTCTTGATGACGGCCACGCCGGGATATCGAGCCTGGCATCTGGCCACGCTGATTCTGGCCATTCGCCCCGACGTGATTCACGGGATGAACTTGCAGTCGGGCGGCTATCTGGTGGACGAGGCTCGTCAGATTCTGGCCAAGGCGCTGCCAAAGTTCCGTTTTCCTCCCTGGATTGCATCCAATTGGGGAAGCGATATCTACCTGTTTGGCCATCTGCCGGAACACGAGCCTCGGATCCGAAGTGTTCTGGAGCACTGCGACGCCTATTTTTGCGAATGTCAGCGGGATGTGGCCCTGGCCCATCAGTTCGGGTTGAAGGCCCGAGTATTGCCGGTGTTCCCGAACGCGGGTGGATTCGACGTAGAGGCACTGCGCCCTTTGGCTTCAGGCACCGCACCCTCCATGCGCAAAACGATCCTGGTTAAGGGATATCAAGGGGTCATGGGCCGAGCGCTGGTTGCGTTACGGGCCGTGGCACTGTGCCGGTCCGAGTTGGAAGGCTACCAGGTGGGGATTTACAGCTACGGCGAGGAGGTGCGGGTCGCCGCGGTGATGCTTAGGAACGAGACCGGTCTGGACATTCGGCTGTTGGAGCGGGCCTCGTACCAAGAGATGATGGCGCGGTACGGGCAGGCCAGGGCCTACATCGGACTCTCGATATCGGATGCGATCAGTACCTCGTTACTGGAGGCAATGACCATGGGGACGTTCCCGATCCAATCTGCCACGGCGTGTGCCGATGAGTGGATTGTGTCGGGGCGGACGGGGTTCATCGTGCCGCCCGAGGATCCGCAGGCGGTAGCAGCGGCGCTGAAGGTGGCGCTGGCCGATGACAATCTGGTAGAGCAGGCGGCCCGGGAGAACATGGCTGTGGTGCGCAGTCGGCTGGATGCTCGAAGGCTGAAGGAGATGGCGGTAGAAATCTATCGTTCCATGATCGAAGAACGGAAGAGATAGGCGAATCGGGGGGCTGGGGATGCGAGTGTTGATTTTGGGTGGCGACGGCATGATGGGGAACGCGGCGTTTCGTGTGTTTTCCGAGGCCTTTGACACGTTTGCCACGTTCCACTCGGACCTGCCGCCGCAGGGACGATTTAAGCCCTACCATGGGGTCAGCGAGGCCCAGACAATTTGTGGGGTGGACGTGCTGCAGCCAGGGGTGATTCCCCGGCTGCTGAACTACCTTCGCCCCGATGCGGTGCTGAACTGTGTGGGGTTGATCAAGCAGCGAGAGGATGCAAAACACCCTCTGCCTGCCATTCGGGTCAACAGCCTGTTTCCCCACGAATTGGCCGCCGCGTGCGCCGAATCGGGTGCGTTTCTGGTTCATCTTTCGACGGACTGTGTGTTTTCCGGGCAGAAGGGCGGTTATCGAATCACCGATGTGCCGGACCCCGTAGACTTGTATGGGCGCTCCAAGTTGTTGGGCGAGTTGACGGAACCGGGCACATTCACCATGCGATCGTCGATCATCGGTTGGGAATTAAAAGGACATGCCGGCCTGCTGGGGTGGTTTGCTCGGCAGCGGGGCCAGCACATCAAGGGGTTTAGGCGGGCCATCTATTCGGGTCTCTCGACCACGGCCATGGCCCGGTTGCTAGCCCAAGTCATCCAAAGAAGTCATGAACCAGACCGACTGGAAGGCTTGGTCCAGGTGGCGTCGGAACCGATTGACAAGTACACGTTGTTGGTCCGGCTTCGGGATGCCCTGGGATGGACCGAGATGACCATCGAGCCTGATGAGTCGTTTGTTTGTGACCGAAGTCTGGTATCCTCGCCGCTGCCGGAAGGTTGGAAGCTGAATGCGCCCCCATGGGACGAGATGATTGAGGAACTGGCAAAAGAGTGGCCGCTGTACTGAAAGGGAGACGTCGATGAAGGTGTTGGAAGGGAAAAGAGTGTTGATCACTGGCGGGACGGGGTCACTGGGTCAGGTGCTGGTGAAGCGGCTGCTGTCCGGTGAGATGGGCGATTTGAAGAAGCTGATTGTGCTGTCCCGTGACG
>CAYTWV010000677.1:0-2490 GCA_964442235.1 uncultured Myxococcales bacterium
TTATGTGCGTACCCGTTTGAGGGCTATTGGCGGGATGTGGGCACCATTGACTCGTACTTTGATGCGAACATGGATTTGCTGGCTCCCCAGACACAACTTCGGCTGAATGATTGGAAGGTGCGCACGAATCTGGCCTACGAATCGGTGCACGCCATGTCGCCGGTGAAGGTGGCGTCGGGTGCAACGGTTAAGAACTCGCTGATCTCCCAGGGGTGTATCATCGAGGGTCGTGTGGAAAACAGCATTCTTTCTCCGGGCGTAGTTGTGGAGAGGGGCGCCGTGGTTTCCGACAGCATCGTGATGCATCGCTCGAACATCGGGGCCGGGGCCAAGGTGGTGCGGTCCATCGTGGACAAACACGTGGACATTGGGGCTGGCGCCTCGGTGGGCAGTTATGACAAGGCCGAGCCGAATCGCCTGTTCCCGACGCATCTGGTCTCTGGGCTGGTGGTGGTGGGACGGAATTCCGTTGTGCCCGAGGGCGTGGAGGTGGGGCCCAACGTGATTATCGATCCTTTGGTCAAAGAGCAACACTACTCGGGTTCCCGGGTCGAAGCCGGCGAGACCATCGCTGTTCCCCCCGAGAACCCTGCCCGACAGTGACGCTGCTGCAACAAATCCAGTCGCTGGTTTCTGAACACCGTTGGGTTGCTGCGGGCCAGACGGCCTTGGTGGCCGTGTCGGGTGGTTGTGATTCGATGGTGTTATTGGACCTTTTGCGCCAGGTCAGCGCCGAGCAGGGGTTTGCCCTGGAGGTGGTGACGGTGGACCACGGTCTTCGGTCGTTTCAAGCCGAACGACAGATGCTTCAGTCTTACTGCCAGCCACTTGCGCTGCACATGGTCTCGCTGCGGCCGGGGCTTGCCACCCGAGCCAAAGAGTTGGGCAGCAGTCCCGAGGAGCAGGCGCGCAACGAGCGATATGCGGCCTTGACGGAAGTGGCCCAACAGCGTGGGGCCGTGGCCGTATTTCTGGCGCACCATGCCGACGACCAGGCCGAGACGTTGTTGTTGAATCTGTTAAGGGGCAGTGGACCCACGGGCCTGGCCGGCATGGCGTGGACTCGTGACTCGCTCTTTGCCAGGCCCTTGTTGGAGGTTCGGCGGTCGCAACTGCGAGAGTGGGCGGAACGTCACGCTGTCCCGTTTGTAGAAGACCCCACCAATTCCACCGACTGTTATAAACGAAATCGGGTTCGCTCGGCGCTGGTGCCCGCTCTAGAGGCCGTTGAGCCTGCTGCGGTGACGCTGCTTTGCCGCACGGCCAGGTTGGCCCGGCGGGACGAAGAAGTGAAGAACGGGCTGGTAGAGGGCTGGCTGGCTCAGATGCAGGTGACGCACCTGGAATACGCCGGGTTGCGGGCAGGGCCGCTGGCCTCGTGCCCCGCCCCTGACTGGGTTCTGCGCCGAGAATTGGCCCGAATCATGGGCCATGCGCCCAGCGAGGCCACGTTGGAAAGGGTGTTGGGCCTGCTGCACGGCGGCGGGGGGCGCAGTGTTCCCTTGGGCGGCCGCTTCTGGGCCGTTCGAGATGGGGACTTGCTGCTTATTCTGGCTCCGGGGCAACGCAAGGTGTGGTTGGCGCAGCGGCGGAGCCATTAGTTTTCGGCCGACCTCACAGGGCGGCGAATCGACTCGACTGAGAAACCCATATGTTGTACTGTGACGCTGCGATGATGAAAACATGATCTGGTCCAGGCAGCGCCCGCTCAGAGCTCTTCGCCGGCGGCTGTACCTCTGTACCAAAAGTTTCCATTTACCGAGGAGGGGTCCGCCATGAAAACGTCATTCGGGGAACGGTTTGCACTGGTGGTGCTGGTAGCAAGTCTGGCTGTGGCAGGGGTCTCCGGGTGCGGTTCGGATTCGGGTGGGCCTGTTGTGGAACCCGGCGACACGGTTGCGGATACCGATGTTCCCGGTGGAGGGGATGCCACCAGCGATGTTGCCCTGGACGCCTTGCCGGACGGTCACACCAAACCCGACTCTATGACCGACGTGCCCCCCGATACCACTACCGATGGAGTACTCCCGGACGCCCAACCCGATACCGAGCTGGTCCAAGCCGAATGTGTTCCGGCCTGCGACGCGCAGCAGCACCGAGTGTGTGACCCCCAGTCGCTGACGTGTGTCTGCGAAGAGAACTACTGCGACATCGAGGCCGAGTGTGTCCAGGACGGTGATTTCGCCGACAGCGGTTGTCTGGTGTGTGACAGCGATGCCAGCAAGACGGAATGGAGTTTGCGCAAGGCTGGCGACGTGTGTCGACCTTCGCTGGGTGTGTGTGACCCCGCCGAGGCTTGCGACGGCGTGAACCAGCAGTGCCCGGTGGACCTTTTCAACTCGGGCAACTGTGATGATGACAACGCCTGCACCAAAGACGACATGTGCAATACACAAAAGGCGTGTGTGGGCACATCCTATCAGTGTGATAGCCCGACAGAGTGCCAGCTTAGCGTGACTTGTGATGGCAGTGGCAGATGTGAAGTGCTGA
>CAYTWV010000678.1:0-2475 GCA_964442235.1 uncultured Myxococcales bacterium
GGCGCTCCCGCAGCAGACAGGACTGGATGTTGACGGCAAGGCTTTCGGCAATGGATTCAAGCAACTCGACCGAGCGTGGTTCGAAGGGACGAATCCGGCCCATTTCCACCACTCCCCGGACCTCTCCGTCGCTGAACAAGGGAACGTACACCAGTTCTGTGGGCACCAGAGTTAGCAGTCCCGAAGTCAACTGGACCGTCCCTGGGGGAATGTCGGATAACCTGATGGTTTTTCCCGAACTGGCCGCCTGTCCGACCAAACCTTGCCCCAGTGCAAAGCAGGGCCCCGGCTGATTGACCAGGTCGCTTCCATGGGCGAAGCCAGCTTGCAAGCGAAGCCCCTCTCGAGCGTCCATGACATAAAGGGCGCCAAAATCGGCCTGGCAGTATTCGGTCAGACAAACAATGGCAGCGGATGAAAGTTTCTCCAGGGTCTTGTCTCCCCTGAGTACCGACGCCAACTCGGCCAAGCCGGCCTTGAGCCAATGCTGGAGGCGGATTTCCTTCTCGGCCTGCTTCCGGGCAGTGATGTCTCGAGCCATAGCAAAAACACCCTGAACACTCCCGTCCGAGTCTCTGAACACGGTCGCATTCAGTTCGACGGGCACCGAGGTGCCTGAGGGGCCCAAGAGAGAGAGTTCGAGATCCCGCACCCTGCCCTGCGCCAGAACGGCGGCTACGCCTTCGGTGGCCTTCTCGGGTTGCGTGAAATACTGTGCGAAGCTGCTGCCAATCAGTTCCTCTCTGGTTCGGGCCATCGCACTGACCGTGGCCAGATTGACGTCGGCGATCTTCCCGTCGGGTGTGATGGTCAAGAACGGGTCGATACTGGCGTCAATGAGATTGCGGTTGTAGGCATTGGCTCGTTGCACTTCCTGGGTGCGCTCGGTAACCAGCCGGTCCAACTCGTCTCGACTGGCTTTGATCTGCTCGTCGACGCGCTTGCGGGCCGTGATGTCCACGGCCATGGACCAGACGGAGTGAAGATTGCCGGCCCCGTCGTACAGAGGATTGATGGTCCAAAGCAGGTCATAAACACGTCCGTCGCTGGAGACATTTCGGTTCTCGAACGAGGCCGTGTCGACCTTGAGGCCGACCCATTTCTGGAACGAGAGTTGCGTGGCCACCTTGTCATCAGGGTGGATGCAATCAAACGCGGGCGTCCCCACCAGAGCTTCGACTGGCACCCCCATCAATCGGCTGGTCGCAGCGTTGACATAGAGGAAATTCCCAAAGGCGTCGACCTGAGTGACCATGTTGTCGGTCAAGTCCAGAAACTCTCTAAGTCTGCGCTCGCTGGCGGCCAATGCGGCCTGATCCTTCATTCGTTGGGACGTATCTCGAGCCACCGCACAATTGAAGGTCTGGCCGTCGAATTCCACGAAGTTCGTTCGCACTTCCACCGGGTAGGTGGTGCCATCCTTTCTGCGGTGCGCCGTATTTACCACGACGCTCTTGTCTCGGCGAAGGGCTTCCCAGTGCAGGGGCCACTGGTGGCGAGGGAACTCTGGGTCCACGTCGAACACGCCCATCTGCAGCAGTTCTTCGCGACTGTAACCCAATGCCTGGCACGCCCCCTGGTTCACATCCACAAACCTGGCGTCGGGGCCAATCCAGACGATGGCATCGAAGGTCTGGTCCAACGAGTACTGGATCCGCTTGATACGAGTGTCCACGATTTCGCCCTGGGTGTTTCTCATAGAAGCCCCTTTCGCAGCGGGTTCCAAACGTCCCCAAAGGCACTGCGCCCCACCCGCTGTTGGGGTACAGGTCACCGGGCTTTGACATCCCGGCCCATGCGGCGTGGCCCACAAATCATTTCAAAATACAAGCTATCCGATTATCACACGCACATAGGGCTTTCAAGGCAAAATTCGAGGGTTGCGACGGGTTTGAGACAACAACCCTAATCAAGAGTCACGGTCACCGTGCCCTCGGGCCGGACGGTCACCGTTTCGATGTCGGCCAGCTTCTGAGTCGCAGCGTCGTACACCAAAACGTCTACGACCTCGCCCGGGGCACCGGTGACGACCACCTCAAAACCCGATTCGGTGGGTGTTACCGAGGCAAATCGTTTGTCGGCAGCGGTCACATACTTGCCCGGCTCTCCCAGGAAGGCCTTGTTGTTACCCAGAATGGGTGCCAGGACAAAGTAGTGAAAATCGTATAGATGGGCGAGTTCACCCATATCGAAGTTTCCTTCGACTTCCTGGACCTTGCCCGTTCGCCAGTCATAAAGCACGTAGTGGCCGGACAGGGGCACCTCGGTGACAAAATCCACATGCCAGTCCGTGACCAGTTCGGGCCACACCATGGATTCGCCCAGATCACGCATGTCGTACTGGATATTGGCAAACAGGTCGTCGGCCGGAGTGCGCTCGGGGTGCTTGCGGGCCAGGTTGTAGGCGGCCAGATAGATAATCCGCCCCGCACCGGTATCCGAGAACGTGTAAGTGATGAAGGGCCGGGTGTGTGG
>CAYTWV010000679.1:0-2472 GCA_964442235.1 uncultured Myxococcales bacterium
CTTCTGGACACCCCTTTAAGGGCCGACCAACGGAGGTATGCCGAAGTGGTGCACTCCAGCGGCCAGGCCTTGTTGGGCGTGATAAACGACATCCTCGACTTCTCGAAGCTCGAGGCCGACAAGCTGGAGCTGGAGAGCATCGATTTCGATTTGCGCAACAGCGTGGAGGATGCGGCGGAGTTGCTGGCCTTCCGAGCGCACGAAAAGGGCCTGGAATTCATATGCAGAGTAGATCCGGAAGTGCCAAGCCGCTTGAAGGGCGACCCCGGTCGCTTGCGGCAGGTGCTGGTCAACCTGGGCGGAAATGCCGTGAAGTTCACCGATACAGGCGAGGTGGTGCTGGACGTCCACCTGGTCAAAGAGACTTCGGGCGAAGCGACCGTGAGGTTCTCGGTTCGAGACACTGGAATTGGAATTCCGTTGGACAAGCAGGGGGCCCTATTCCAGGCATTCCAGCAGGTGGACGCGTCGACCACCAGGAAGTATGGCGGGACTGGGCTTGGGCTGGCCATCTGCAAACGTATCGTCGAACGCATGGGCGGGTCCATCACCCTGGAGAGTGAGCCGGGCAAGGGTTCCGTCTTTGCGTTTACCCTGACGCTTGAGCAGCAGGCATCCAGTGCCAAACTGGCTCCGGCGAAGTGGGGAGAGATTCAGGGCACTCGAATCCTTGCCGTTGACGACAACAAGACCAACCGAGAGGTGCTGGCCGAGCAACTTGCCTCGTGGAAGGCCGACCACACCGAGGTGGCCTGCGCCAGCGAAGCGCTGGATGCCCTTCGGGAAGCCAAGGCACAGGGCAGACCGTTCAAGATACTGCTGACGGACATGCAGATGCCGGACATGGACGGAGAGGGTCTTGGCAGGATGATCAAAGCAGAGCCGGCCATCGCCTCTACTCTGATGGTCGTCATGACATCCATGGGCAGACGGGGCGACGCCAAACGGTTGAAGGAAGCAGGCTTCTCCGCCTATCTGACTAAACCCATTAAGCAATCGCACCTGTTTGAGTGTATCGCCAGACTGCTGGGCGAGGGGCAAACGCCCCCCGGTGCCGATGCCCCAATCGTCACCAAACACAGCCTCAGCGACGCCCGGCGCAGCGAGACAAGGATTCTTCTGGCCGAGGACCATCCCACAAACCAGCTTGTGGCCCTGCGCATCCTCGAGAAACTGGGATACAGCGCCAAAGCGGTCTCTGACGGTCAAGAGGCGTTGCAGGAACTGCGTGCCACGCCTTACGACCTGGTGTTGATGGATGTTCAGATGCCCGTGATGGACGGGTTCGAGGCGACTCATGCGATTCGCTCGGGTCAGGGCGGGGTGTTGAACCCGAAGATCCCGATTATCGCCATGACGGCCCACGCCATCAAAGGGGACAAAGAGCGATGCCTTGCCGAGGGCATGGATGACTATGTCTCAAAACCCATCGACCCTCAGGCGCTGGTCCAGGCTTTGGAGCGGCAGTTGTCCCGAATGGAGGAGGCGTCGCTTCCGTTGGCAAGTGGGGTCCCCGCCTCAGAGCCTCTGGGAATCGCCATCTTCGACCGGGCCAGCCTGTGGGCTCGACTCATGCAAGACCCAGATCTGGTGAAAGAAGTCGTGGCCGGGTTCCTGGAGGACATGCCCAAACAACTGGCGGCCATTCGTGAACAAATCGAGCAAGGCAACTTACAGGCGGCCGGAAGCATCGGACACACCGTGAAGGGGGCCGCTGCAAACGTGGGCGGGATGGCCTTCAGCCACATCGCTCACGAGGTCGAGAAGGCAGGCAAAAGGGGGGACCGGGAGGCCCTGAACACACTCTTAGGTGAGTTGGAAAGTCATTTCACACTGTTGCAGGGGCAGATGCAGGAGGAATTGAAATGAGAATCCTGGTAGCCGATGACGACTCGACCTCCCGCCGCATCTTGGCATCTATCGTTCGAAAATGGGGGTTCGACCCCCTAGTCGTTGAAGACGGCGATGCGGCCTGGGCCGCTTTGCAAGGGCAGGATGCACCTCTGCTTGCGCTGCTGGACTGGAATATGCCCGGGAAAAGCGGCTTCCAGATTTGTGAATTGGTTCGACAGTCGAAGTTCGCCACGGCCCCGTACCTGATCCTGGTTACGGCACGTGGCGAAAAGCAGGACGTGGTCGCTGGGTTGGAGGCGGGAGCCAACGACTATGTCCCCAAACCCTACGACGTTGACGAACTTCGAGCCCGCATTTCCGTCGGCCGACGCATGATTGAGATGCAGCAGACTCTATTGGCCATGCGTGATGAGATGGCGTTTCTGGCCTCCCATGACCCCCTGACGGGCCTGTTCAACCGACGCGCCATCCAGGAGCGTCTGGCGCAGGAGTTGTCTCGAGCCTCGCGGGAGTCCAGACACCTGTGTGTCGCCATGTGCGATATCGATCATTTTAAGAAAACCAACGATACCTATGGTCACGAAGCCGGGGATGCGGCGCTGGTAGCCGTGGCAAACG
>CAYTWV010000680.1:0-2467 GCA_964442235.1 uncultured Myxococcales bacterium
GCGCAGCCGGAATCCAGCGTCAAGGAGTGTTTCGGGGGGTGAGGGCAATCCAGATTGTCGCCCCAAGTCCGTTACCTGTCCGAGCCACGACCCCTCGACGTTGCTCGGGGTAACCGGCTGGGGTATTGATAGGGATATCAGTCCAGCCGGTTAGAAGTAGTATCTTGCGTTCAGCACGCCGGCGATTCCGAATTCGGCGCTGGTGCCGTTGCTGCCGACGATATGAAGGATGGGAACCGCTTCGAGGTTGATGTCGATGGGGGCACCGACAAAACGTACTCCAAGCCCTACGGGGAATTCAACACCAAGGCCCAGATATGAATCATGATTTTCTTTGTGTTTACCCTGCCAGTTGAAGCTGAAGATGTTTCCACCCGGGCCAAAGTACCAGACCAGGTCGCATACACTTCCCGATGCCAGGGCATCCTGCCAAAACAGGAAATCGACCCTGGCGCCCAGGCCCGACCAATCCCCATCCAGCCAGAGACTGACGTCCACCTGGAGCGAAGTGGAGGGCGTCAGGAAGTAGTTCATGCTGAGTCCGTTTCCTGGCCAGCCAAGTTGGACGCCGATGCCGAAGGTGTCACTGGAAGCCACGGCCGACTTGGCCGAGGCGGAATCCGGCAAACCAGCAAGCGAAATGGCCACAAAGAGGATTGCGAGGGTTCTACGAAGCTGCATTTTGTTCTCCATTAGTTTTTCTTCTTATTTCGACTAGAACAGGAAAAGACGCCAAGGTGACGCCAAGACCCAGCATGGACTCCATTGCCTTAATCAAAAAACCTTGCTTTGATTCAAGGTGTTCCTTCCACACCACTGACTTTGTAAAGAATTGCACGAACAAGCAGATGCTGTACCGTTCGATAGTATCCAAAGTGACAATATAATCATCGGCCACCATGCTATCGTCCTCGGAGAGCCGCTTTCTAAGTGCGTGGACCAGCTCAAGCAGTTTGGCCGGCGGAGTAGTGGGATCCAGATGAAGACGCACCTGCGCCCGCCTCTTCTTCATCCGAGTCCAGTTGTTGATGGAACCCGTCATGAGGCTGGAATTGGGCATCGTAACCAGGCTGTTCGAGAACGTCCGGATCTTGGTGTTTCGCAGCCCCACTTCCTCGACGTTTCCCTCAACCTGGCCGATTTCGACCCAGTCTCCGACGGCAAAAGACCGGTCCCAGAATATCGCAACGGAACCGAACACGTTGGAAAGCAAGTCCTTGGAAGCCAATGCCAGGGCAGCGCCACCCAGTCCCAACCCGGCCAGCAGACTGCCTACGGAGTACCCCAGGTTCTGCATAAACAAGGTGGCACCCACAACCACCAACAGAACCCTGGCCAGCCCACGCACAAACTGAACCATGCGATGGTCCGTCTGGCTTTCCCGATTCGGGGAGTTCTTGGCCCAGGCGGCGCAGGTGCGATCCGATAAACGAATCGCAAACCACACGATCAACAGAATGCTGCCACCTTTGAAAAAGGTCTGCAGGAACTGGTGCCACTCCTCGTGTTCCGGTGGGATGGCCAGTGCGGTAACCCCCAACCAAAGGCCTGCGACCAGAACGGCCCAGGTGGCCGGCTTGATCAAGGCATCCACCAGAGTGTCTGCGTATCGGGTCTTTCCCTTTTCGGTCACACTCTTCAGCCGCAACAGGACGTTGCGCAGCAGCCAGGCCCCGCCCAAGCCGCCCAGAATGGCCAGCAGCGCCAAGCCGGCGTTCAGCAGGGTGATTCCCGCAAACTGAAGGTCAAACACATCCCACATTGCCTGCCACATGTTCAGCCCCCCCGTTTCGAGCGACCCGTGACCGGAACGAACCTGGGGGGACCAGTACCTCTTATGGAGAGACCGGGAATCTGCATAGAAGCCTCCTTCACCTAAGTTGCCGCCTGTTTCTTGCAACGGCCGTGCCATCCCGGACCCAATGCTCCCAACCTTGTGGCAGAGGCCATGGGTGCCAAATCGCCCATGGATGGGCCACCGCAAGTTCCATCAGGATGATTGAACGGCCGCGTCATTTCGAAGGATTGGCGATTTTCCACGCCCTACCCTGGGCTTCGGGTTGTGTCCCCATTGTGAAGTTCAACACCATCAAAATGACCTGACTGCAAACGCCCTGCCCAATTACCGCGTCCGTAAGATCCTGAAATTATGCATTTTTTCTGGTGGCCTCAAACTTGCAATATTGCACATGCGAACAGCAGGACGTTGCCCGACATTGCGGCTTTTGCCTCGATTCGACTCATCGTCATTCACGGTTTTTCAGGAGATGAAACTACTATGAAGACTTTTCTTGCAGCCAGGTTTGGTTTTTGTGTGATGTTGATGGCTGGCCTCGGGGCCTGCAGCAGCAGCAATGGTCCAACGGATTTGATTTCGGATTTGCCGGACAGCTCAGAGTGGGACAACCGGGCTGACATCCCGGCGGACCTTCCCCCGGACCTCGCTTCCGATCTGGTGCCCGACATG
>CAYTWV010000681.1:0-2465 GCA_964442235.1 uncultured Myxococcales bacterium
CATTTCTGGAACTGGGGTAACATCTGGGGTAACGGAGTTTTCGCCAGCATGTAACCCACTGTGCCCCAAGCCGTTGCAACCCTCCAAGTACTGCCTTACACGCAGGATGTCACTGGTTCGAGTCCAGTACCGCCCACCATCTTTAACTCTACTCGGAATTCTCTATCCGTGAAACCTCCCAGGTATTCAACATGCGGGTCATCCAGAGGAATCCAACGCCTGAGAATCATCGAATGGCGTCATGAAGCCTCTCGCCGGACGTGTTCGGCACAACCGAAAACCGGATACTGCTGTTAGTTTGGGCCTCACGGGGACTGGGACCGATGAGCAGGCAACCCTCCATGGAACTCATCTGATTGGCGCCCCAACCGAAGAGGTCCTGCAGCGTGGTCGTCTTCTCTTCGCCCTTCTCCACCGTGATGTCCGCGCTCTGTTCCTGGTATCGAGTGACCTGCCCGTTATTCGGGTCGAACTGGCCGCCGTAGTAAGGGATATGCCGCAGCGTGTAAGTGACAGACCGGTCCGAACTGTTCTTAACCGTCAGGACCGAGTGCCATCCAATGGGCCAAATCTTCTCATTGTGCCAATAGTTGGTGTAGGGGATGACGAATTGTCCAAGTTCCTCGTCCCAGGCGGTGGGCACCTCATCCCCCCATGTCTTCCACGCTGCGAAATAGGCCTCGGTGGCGTCGGGAGCCTCGCCGAATTCGGTCTCGCGCAGCAGGTAACAGTAGAACGGCTTTGTGCCGGAGAACTCCACGCAGCCCGTGAAGTTGGTGTTGGGTGAAACGGGCCACTCGGGCTTTCCAAACGCGGTCGAACCGATGTAGAAATTGTCTGTCTCACCCTGCATGGGCCGAAGTGTGTATGCCTTCGTGTACGTGCCGGTCTGGCCGTTGGAGAACACAAACTTCGGATCATCGCTCACTACTTTCATGGTCACGGTGATCTCTTCGGGATTGGGGTTGAAGAAACTGGAGGCGAAGTCCCGCACGTTCCACCCCTGCCCGGTCTTGGTTGCTCCGGACCGTAGCTTCTGGTAACGGTGGACCGTGGCTTTTTCTCCCAGTTTTCTCCCGGCCTCAAGCACGGCATGGGGTGCCGTGTCCGTTGCCTCTGTGAGTGACCCAACGTTTCCGGACGAAAAGGCTTCACTGACGGCTTCGAGGTACTTCATGCCATTCACGGTATCAGGCTCGATGTAGCTGCCTTCCACCCATTCATTCCAAGAGTTCAGAGTCACTATTCCACGGCTTTCCGGGTGGCGGTCGAGCCAGGCCCTGGTCTGGCACAGGAACTCCCCCCATTTCTCGGGCGTGTTGTTGAGCACCAATCCCATCGAATAGTTGCGGGGCGAACCGTCCCAGCCCATGGATACATGCGGATAATAGTTCACTTGCAGCGCTTCCGGCCGCTCGTCGAAAAGCTGCATCGCGCGACGGCCATAATCCGCGTAGTCCACGGCAACCAGCCCCGCCTTCGCGGCGCGTTCCAGCAGCGTTGATGCATCAGAAGCGTCGCCGGTTGGCAATGCCGTTTGGGGAGCAACCGGACGGCCCGTCGGGTCATCGGCAAATCCAAAAGTCTTCGCCGCCGGCGTTGCGTCGGGTTTCTCCGGCTGCTCCAGCAACATGGGATATAAATGATGGGCCCACGTGTACATCGTGGAACTGTCCACCTTCAACGCCGCCAGCAGTTCGGCGATGGTTTCGACCTTGCGGGCGGGGTCGTCGGGGAAGGGCTGTCCGCGCACCAACTCCAGCGCGTTTCCAATCAGAGTTTGGTCCACAATGTTCAAATGCAGGTCTGGAAAGCCTGCCGCCTTGACCCTGGCCCGGAAGTCGTCCAGCGCCGCGCGCGTCTCCGCCAGACCGCCCAGTCCCAGAAGCAGTCTCTCCAGGTCATAGATTGAGAAATAGGGTCTGCCGTCGATCGTCCAGTAATTGGGCTGCTTGAAGTACGAGTCAATAGCGTCCTGCGTGTGCCGCTCGAACCCGGCCCGGCCCACCTCGCCCTTGCGCCAAACCGGGGCATTGCCAAACGAGACGCCCGGGGCGAAGGGGTGGCAGTCAATGTAGGTGTGATTGGCCCACATCAGGGCAAACTTGACCCGGTCACGGTTCGCCGCTTTCAGGAAGCCTTCCCGCAAAGCCTTCTCAATCATCACGCCGCCGTTGATTTCATCGTCGTAACGGTACCAGTCAAAGATGATTGCGCCTATGCCGGCATCCGCCATCGCACCGATGGACCGGGCCATCTCCTGGGGGTCGGACTCATCACGGCAGCCCCAGAGCGGCACTTTGGGCTGATGGTGCCCGGGAAACTTCGGCACACCATTCTTGACGATTTCCCATTCCGTCCATCCATCACCCTTCTTCGATTGGTGATAGTCGTCTCGGTGAAAGTTCGGCCAGTAATAAATAGCCACCGTGTAGTTCGCTGTTGGAGCGGGAGAAGAGGCCCTT
>CAYTWV010000682.1:0-2453 GCA_964442235.1 uncultured Myxococcales bacterium
GGAGTTGCGGCTGATACCTAGATCTGGCAGACAAGAGAATGACTTGCAGCGGCTAAGGCGGGGGTTGGCTCTGATCGGGTGACGGTGATCGATGCGAACTCCGCATTGTTCCAAGGCGTGAAGTGAGGTCCGCCGACAAATCTCAAGCGTTATGCCACCGCGGTGTGAACGCAAACAAACCACAAATCGCTGGGAGCTCATTGCCCTCTTGGCGTTCAGCCCGCAGCCGTGGTCTTTGGCTGGCTGCAAATGAAACAGGCCCCGCCGGGACGACCCGGCAGGGCTTGTGAAGATTCACCGTTCGCAAGCGAAACTCAGCTTCGACGGCGACACCATTTGTAGGCCAGCAGGCCTAGCCCGGCCGTGACGAGCAACACAAGCGTGCCCGGTTCGGGTACCACGCCGTGGAGTTCGTATTGCCAGAATTCCGGGTCGCCCGTACTCTCGATATACTCACTCCGTTGGCGAGCCAGCAGCAGGTCGCCTGGGCCCATCGAGCCTAGCCCCGGTACCACGTCGAAGAACACATCAAAGAACGAATCCGGCGTCTGCCCGTTACCAGCCAGTGTCGTGGGCAGTAGGTTTGATGGGACGGAGACCCACCTCTGGTTCCACTCCGGATGCGTAGCAAAAAAGTCCGTGTTCAGGTCTTCCAACTTGAAGTTCTGCCCTTCCGCGCCATGCAGGACCATGAGGTCCATCTGGCGGAGTTCCGTCTGGACTCCGCTGGCGTTCTGGATACGGATTCGCCCGCCGCCTCCGCCGGAGTCCAGCACTTCGAAGCCGTACAGCGGTTGGCCTGAGGGATCCACTCCGTCCTTCGTCCACACCCCTTGCAGCCAGTACCCAATGTTCTTGCCGACCTCATCGAATTCCACGCCAAAGTGCATCCAGGTGCAGAAGGGGATCTTGCCGGCTGTTTTCCAGTTGGCGTCGAAGTAGTAGAACGGCCCGCCCGGCACGACCGGCGGGGCGCCTGGTGGCAACGGCCGCGCGGGTGGCAGCGGCAACAGGGCCGGCTGGTCCGTGATCCGACTGCCGAAGTTCTCAAACGACAGCCCGCCCGGCACGATCTGCCACGGCGGAATGCCCGCCGGACCGGTCGTCTGGAAGTTCACGTTGGTCGTGATGGTTGGTACCCCCCAAGACTCCAGCACACCCCAGATGTGGAAGTCATTGGCATAGTTGTTCTGGTCCGGGTCGTTGGGACCACCATACTTGCCCTGGTGAATGTCCACGTTCCAGCCGACTCGCACGGCATAGGCGGGCGATAAGCCTGACAACAACACGAGCAACACCACGCAGACAAGAGTTGCACGTCCTCGTAAAGTAGACATGGAAATGTCTCCTTTTCCTGCTCTTCCGTTTTTGGGTACCAACATCGCGCCCATCGAGCGGTTGAGCTCTATCCACAACCGTGTACCGGCACCAGCGAACACTGGTATTTGATTCCGGTGTCACGGCGCTGTCCATCGTCTCTCACTCTGCTGCATCCACCCGGTATGCGACGCCTGCCACCTCGGTGATGCCACCGAACTCCGAATCGCACCTGCCTCCCTTCTCACTGAGAACTTATCCTAGAACCCTCGGTACGGCCCTCGAACATGCCGAGGCGACTTCGGTTATCGGACAGGTTCTTATTGCTTTTGGCCACGAGCCCCTTGGGATCATTATGTGCCCTCAACAGGTTCCACTACGCCTGGTTTGCGGTTGGCTCTGACCGCACTTCGCAGGCCGTGCACGACATCGCACGCGACGAATCACAAACACAGGGAAACCGCCCAGCTAAGAATGGCCCTTGCGTCAAGCAAAGGACCGGGGCTATGGGCGGCGCGCTGCCTCGATACGGTTACCGGGGCTTCTCCGTCATGCATGTCACGCACACGCTTCACGGTTTCAAGCCCGACATTCCTCGAGATCTTGGCGTCCGAAGATCACCCCAATCTACAGCGCCATTGCCATTCATGCAAGGGTATTTTTGTCAGCTATAGGGGGGGGTGCCTGGATTTAGCGGTTTCCCACACTATGAGGAGGGAAGTTTCTTTGTCTGGCAGGTCTCCCCGAAAAGGGTGGTCCGATTGCCGGGCGTTTCTTAGAGCATGTCCTGAAAGGGCATCTTGGCAATCAGTTTTCAGATCCTTAGAGAATCTTCTTATACTCCTCGTAGAGTTCAAGCCAGATCCGCTTGACCTCCGCCTGGTAACCCTGAGGGTTCTTTTCCACGGCACTCCCTATCTTGCTGGCGGCCCCACTGCACTTGCCCACTACGAGGAAGGCCTTCTTCTTCATCGCCTCCTTGCGCATTCGTTCGATGTCGGCAAGCACCGCGTCAGGTTTGCTGAAGTTCGGCTGGCCATCCTGTGCGATGGTGGCCTACCTACGAAACAGTCAACGGCCGACCTACACGAGGCCCTTGCGAACGGCCCAGACCGCGGCCTGCGTGCGATCCTTCA
>CAYTWV010000683.1:0-2453 GCA_964442235.1 uncultured Myxococcales bacterium
AATAGGGCCGCCCCGGCTGCGGCCCATGCTACACCGGATGCCAGGTTGTAGCGATCCACTTGTTGGTTGTACCGCTGGATATCCTCTGCCCAGGTTGCATGGCGTGCATTGGCGCCCGCGTCATTGGCCGCCACCGTGAAGATCGTGGCCATCGTGGTTGCGGCCAGACCCGTCCCAATGGCCACCCAGCCCCAGGGATTCGAATACCAAGGAGCTTCAAACGACCGGTCCAGAACCAGGCTCTCCTGGTATGGGCCCGCCACATATTCGGCAAAATATTGGGCTCCGTACGCCACTTCAAACAGATGCTGCCGATAATACTGGTCCGTTCCTCGGGTGGCCAGCATCTCGGACGAACTGAGGGGCAACCCCGAAAGCCGAAGCTGGGCTCCGGGCTGGGCGTTGGCCGTGAATTCTACGGACCGAGGCGGCACAGAGCCGGCAGCGTCACCCGACGAGACTTCCAGGGTGTAGGTTTGCCCTCCGGGAAGCAGCAGGGACTCGGGGCATTTGCCATTCAGGTGCAAATCGGCTCGGCGGGCCAGATTGGGGTCCAGCAGCGTTAGTCGCAAGGGCCGTGGTGTGTCCAGTAACAGTCGAGTGGCATTCAATGCTTCCGATGGCGCAGCGACCACCAGTCCCGGATTCCCCAATGGGGCCCGGACGTACGGCTTGAGCCGCAACTCCGGGTTTGTGACCCCTTGGTTTGCCGCCTCCAGGAACGCTGCCAGTTCGGGAAACGTGATGAGGCCGTCGCAGTCCTGATCCGCTCCGCCCATCAAGGCCGAACGTAGCTGGTGGCTAAATACGCCGCCAAGAAAACGGCCCCATTCACGGACTTCCCCGGTGGCCGACGACGAGAGTACCAGGCCTACATGGCGATACTCCTCCAGGCGCAAGGTCGTGGTGCCGGCCTGTCGACGAACCGCAGCGCCCCGGCTTTTCACCAGGAACTCGGCATTGCAGCTATCGAGCACGATAACCACGTCACAAAGCTCCTGGGTTGGAATAACCAATTCGTGAATCAGATCTCGCAAGGTCAACCGGCCATCAGCCAGATGCAGGAATCCTCGCCCCTCGGCGTCGTAACTTCCATGGCCCGCAAACGCCAGGTAGATCACCGGGCGCTGTCCGATTGAGGCAAGTCGTCGGGCCTCTTCGATTAATGATTTGAGCGAGGCCAACACGTTGGCGCGGGTGGCGGTTCCTGAAACCCCATCGGCATCCAGAAGTCGAAGAGAGTCCGAATCCAATTCGGTCAACACGGTGACATCAAAGCCAAGGATTCGCATCAATTCGCCGGTGCGAACGGCGTCATCGTCGGCAAAACTAAGTGTTTCCAGGTCCGGCGTCTGAGTCCCATTGTTCCCAATAACCAGTGACAGTCTGGGTGGGCCGGCAAGCGCCGCCGTAGAGGCCAGCATCCACAACACGGCCATCAGGATCGACGTAGGCGTCCTCATGGGCGACCTCCCGGACACGAATCAAGAATGCGGATCGGCGTGCCCTGAATAACATAATCCTCACCGGTCCAGGCTTCCATCACCTGCAACGCCAACGTGATTCCATCGGCTTCTGGTGCAGATTTGCGAATTTGGCTCCAGGTCTGTTCTAACTGATCCACCGAGACCTCGTTTCGAGCAAAGACCCCCACAACCAGCAGTGCACCGGCCGCATGGTTCGGGGCCAGAGGAATCTCGTCCGGGAACAGCCAAGGTTCTGCAGATTCAGGAACCTCAAAGGTGCGAACGGTTGTTGAATCGGGGAAGTACCACAGGGGCTCCACGTTCTGTTCCTGAATCGCAAACAGCAAGACATGACTGAATTCCGGGTCCCTGACCCGAGCATAAAACCGCAAGGCATCTTGCGGGCAAACGCCCTCGGAAAACACCACTTCGTATTCGCCGCCCTGGGGATCCACCCCGGAAACGCCAAAGGCAGCGGCTGGCAGGTCGTCGACTCCGCCACGGACCGCAGCGTATTCGTCGGAATCGACAGCGAATTGGGATTGGGGGTAGGGCCATCGGGCCCAAACGGTGACAACCAGGGCAACCATGGCGGCCGCCGCAATCCCAAGGCGCCAGGCCGGAAACATCGGAACGACCGAATTCACCTGGGCACCGGCACCCACGGAGGAAGCGTCTGAAATGGCAGGCAGTTCCCCCATGACGCGCTCGAACAGTGCGTCACGCTGCCACTGGGTAGAACGGTGTGCCGCCATGCCCGAGACCTGCTGCAGACGGGCAGTCAGCGCGTCATAACGGGTTCGGCATGCGTCACAATGTGTCAGATGGGTGGCGACCCGAACCGAGGAGTTGTGACCCAGAGAGGGACCCAGAACATAACGCTTCAGCAGCCGGTGGGTGCGAAAGTGAGTCCACCATGTGGTCATGGTTCCGGAGTTCATTCCAACCCCTCCTTTTTCAAGAAGGAGTGAATGCGCTTTCGAATGG
>CAYTWV010000684.1:0-2449 GCA_964442235.1 uncultured Myxococcales bacterium
AGGTCGGCGACCTGAGGGAGATCCTGCTCCACCGAAGAATCCGCCGTGGTATCCGGAGTTTCTTGGGAAACATCGTCGGCATTCGAACTACCAGAGTCGTCGCAAGCCACAGCGAAGAGTGCAGACAAGGCTACCAGTAGGGCCAATTTACGCATGGTGAAGCTCCTTGCTCGGGAAACGACCCGCCCGGAAAACGGGCAGGCACTGCCAGACTGTAAACATGAACGACGAATCGGGCAACCTTCCGGTCATTTTCCAGAGCCGTCGCCCTAAGATTGCATCGAAAGAACCCAACAGTTGAACTTGCGATCCGCTGCCTGACAGCCTCGGAGACGCTGGTACTTGAAGCCAAGACCGTTAAGCGGTATGTCTTGGCCAAGGCCGACAACTGTTTAGCCTGTAACGGGGGATACGATGCTCAGAAATGCGCTCTTGGGATTGGGTCTGGCGATTGCTCTGGTTTTTGTGGGTGCTGGCTGCTCCAGTCTGAACGGGCTGATGGACAGTGCCGGGGAAATTGGCAAGATCGTGGACGCTCCCAAATTGAACACCAAAGAAGCCGATGCCTTGCTGAAGGAACTGGATGCCATCAACGCCGAGTTGGAGGACATCAGCGGCTCGATCAACTCCAGCACCGAGGGTGTGCACGCAGTCATCGCACCGTACAAAGCGGGCGAATTCCCGGTCCTGACGAAGAATTGGGACACAATCAACGCCGAGTTGAAGAAGGCCAAAGGCAAGAAGAAGCAGCAAGCCCAGGCCCAAAAGAAGACCTATGAACAGGAGATGGCCGCCCGCACCGTTGCGGCCGCTGCCATTCTGGAAAACAAAGACAAGAGAAAGGCCCTCTTGGGCAAACTGAAGGCCCCCGAGCTTCAGCAACTGAAAGACGCCGGCCAGAAGCTTAAGGCCATTCCCGACCGAAACACGGCGTTGGCAGGACGGGTTCCCGCTTTGATCGATCGCTCTGTGGCCGTTGTGGCCGACTTGACCAAACAGATCGTCGACAATCCGCTGGCGGCCCTTGAGGGCGAGAAGGTCCTGAAGAAGGTGAACAAGAGTGTGGCCGCTGTGCAGAAGATTCCGAAAGAAGCCAAGAAGCAGGTCAAGGCCGTCAAGGCACTGCTCAAGCTGTTGGATGATATCCTATAGAACGCAGCGTGGGTGACCCGCCAGGGTTACACGCTAGAGCCGCCGGCCCGCAAGCATGCTTCGCTGAAGTCCCCCCAAGCAAAACAACGCCGCCCAACGGCCTGCCTTGAGCGTAGTCGAAAGGGATGATCGACGGTCAAACCGGACCTGTTTTGTTATGCGAACTGGAACGGATCCGGCAGTTCCTTGGGCGGAGTCATAAGCTGCTCGGGGTGTTCGATAAGGTCGACCGCCAGTTCGATGGCGCGGGCGTAAGAGACGCCGTCGGTGATCCGCTCGTCCAGGGTGTACGAGGACGTCACGATTTCTTCCACGGATTGCTGGCCGTCTTCACTGACCAACACCGCCTTCTGGACCTTGCCGATGACCACAAAAAACGGGCAGGTTCCCCACTCGAACAGGTGATGCTGGACCGCAGGCAGCCCGATGCTGCCCAGATTGGCCAGATAGGCACTGCAGTAAAGCGAGTCGCCGGCTACCGCTGAGGCGGGCAAAAGCCCCCAATAATCCAACACTCTCCAACCCCAGAGAGCCAGTCGGGTCGTGAACCGAGGCATACTGGTCAGGGTATTGCACATATCTTCATCGGCCGAAGAGCTCGACCCCTTTGTCTTGTAAACCGCCTCGAAGATCCGCTCGGCCACCTGAGGCAGCGTATCGGTGGGTTCGAAAACCAGCTTGACGTTGGTTTCGGCGGCGGTATCGGTCAGTTCCTTTTTGATGATGAACGACAACTCAATGTGGCGGCGCTGATAGATCCGCTTGCCCGCAACGAAGCGGTTGCAGTCAGGCCGAACCGCCATCACCCGCACAACGGCCGCCAAGACCACATGAAAGAGCGAGTACTTCTTCTCGGTTCGGCCCTGGTTCAGTTGCTCCAGCAAAGCCTTGGTCTGTTTCACCCGAATCTTCTGTTCATGGTGAATGTAGGCCTCGGTCCGCGTGGGCATCAGATAGGGAAACATCTTGCGAAAACCGGGCAATTTCGTCAGCAACACGCCATCGGAACGTCGTCCAAATATTGCCATGAGAACAACCTCTGTTTGGGTCATAGCGGCAGCTAACTACCCACGCCCCCGGGACCAACCGAACCATTCGCTTCCGAGCATGTTGGTGGGTTGAGCAAACCTAGTCAACCGGAAATCTCAAGAAGCCCCTGAGTGCGCAGGCTGTGTCAATCGGGTTGGTCACGTTGAAATCATGATCACCCTGGATGCGCTGTTGGGTCAGGACAAAGCCGTGACCCCTCAATTCCGCCAATTCGCCGGGCAGCACAGAGAGCGAGTAGGTGGGGCGC
>CAYTWV010000685.1:0-1468 GCA_964442235.1 uncultured Myxococcales bacterium
CACGACCCTCGCAAACGGTTCCGTCAGACAAGCTGGGGGGCCGCTCCGGCCTCCGAAGGTATGCAGACGCTCGACCCGTAAGCGGATGCCCCGAGATGCGCCGAAATACAACTTCCTGTCTGCCAAGTTGGGAAATACCAAGTTGCCAAACCAGAAGTTGGCGGGAAGCGGTTCTGTTGTCTTCAGCCGAGGAAGGAGGTGAGCGGCACACATAGGTGTTATGAACAACTCAAGGATCACCGAGGGGTCGAGGTGCGGACTGCCTAGAAATGTGGGTCAAGGCAGGGTTGAGCAAACGTCAGGTCGTCGATGAACCAACCACGTTCGAAGTTGCAGCAGGCATCCTGCGTGTTGTACGTGAACCGCAACTGACCCACCTGGCCCGCATAAGCAGTGGTATCCAATGAGATATCGTCCCAGTCGCTGCCTGACCTGTCGTCCGTCCTCATCGAGCAGAATGGAAGTTCAGCGCCTGGGCCGCCAGCGCAGTTCACCAGCACGATCCACGTCTGACCGCCATCCACCGAAAGTTCGATGGTCTTCTTGTCCATAGCCCCCTCGTCCAAATGCCAACTCCTGAAGTAGATGTTAGGCGGTACGATGTCCTCGGGACTGGTGATACGGGAGTTCTCCGCTTCCGACCCGGGGTAGGGAAACGCTCGATTTCCGTCGGTGCCAAGTGCGGGCGGCCCAAGCAGCCCTGTGGGAGTTGAACCGGGGACCAGGGACTCGGGGGCCGAAGGATATAGGCCCCAGCCGGTGCCCGATCCTGCTCCCGAAAGGTCCTCTATCACCCAGCCGCTCAGGACGCCGCCAGAACCGAAGTCATTTGTCCCAGGCAATGAGGCGCAGTCTTTGCAAACGCCCTCTGCACATATCGAGCAGGCACCAAATCCGGCAGCGCAGTCGTCACATGAAGTCAATCCGTTGGCGGCTTCCAAGGTGGCGCAGTACCCATAGCCGTCACAGGCATCGGGCTGGTTGCACTTGTTTGCCGTATCCTCGCCACAAGAGGTGCCAATCGTCTTTGCAACCAGTTCACAACTGGACTCGCCCCCACAAATCGCGTCGCCGCAGGCCCCCCCAAAAGAGAAGCAGTCCTGGTCTCCCACGCAGGCGCACTCGCCGCCGAAAGTCAGGTTGTCGATGTACCAGCCCCGCTCGAAGCCGCAGCAGGCGTCCTTTGTGTTGTACTCGAACACCAGGCGAGCCACCTTACCCATATGCTCGGGTGGAACATCCAGGACCACCGGTTGCCACGCGTCCGGCGTAGAGTTGTCTTGCATCACACAGAAGGGCATTGTTGTGGGCTCCGCACAATCCACAAGAACCACGGATGTGGCGCCATCGTCCAGCAACAGGAGGATTCGCTTGGTGTCCGGCGTACTCCCCTCGTCGGAGTTCCAAGAGTCGAAATGGATGGCCGCAGGCAGAATCCCCAGGGGCGAAGTGGCAGAAGAAAGCTCGC
>CAYTWV010000685.1:1478-2448 GCA_964442235.1 uncultured Myxococcales bacterium
CCACCCACCGGTTAATTGCCAACCTGCTGCGGAGCGGGCCGTGGTGAAGCGGTTTGTCCCCGAGAAGTTAAGGCACTGCCCGCACTCCCCGGCCAGGCACGCACAGGCACCCTCCGCACAGCCTTCACAACGGGATCCATCGGGATACTGTCCTTGGACACAAAAGCCCGCCCCATCGCATTCCGGAGCGGTCTTGCATGCGGTAGCCAGCCCCCCGCACAGGGTACCCGCCGTGACAAGGCAATCCCCGGTTCCATCCCCGTGTTCATTGCACTGATTATTACAGGCATCTCCCCCATTGCAGGGGTCACCAACGTACAAACATTTGCCAGCGCCGTCACAGGTGTCCACCTGGGTGCAAAACAGGCCGTCGTTGCACTCCTCGTCCGGATCCTGGCCAGAAGGAATCGGTTTGCAGGTCCCCTCGAAGGTGGGCAGATCGCACGCCTCACACGTGCCGGTGCAGGGTCCGTCACAACAGTAGCCATCCACACACAGCTCCGCAGAGCCGCACCGCTGGATGGCGTTTTGAGGCGTGCACGTGCCATCCGGGATCACCTCGTCGTCAAGGTCCGGGCCTTGCTGGTCCGTCTTGTCCTGGGTCAGGTCCGCTATTTGGTCCGGCAAGCCGGGCTGGTCTGATTCGAGGTCGGCTCCGGTCTCCCCCGCCAGGTCCGCCGGGGCCACATCGGCCAAGGAATCGGAACTGCTGTCTTGCGGCATCAGGGTGTCCTGGTCGGTTCCGGAATGCCGCTGGCTGCAAGCAGAAGTAAGCAATACCAGCCCAGCGACAAGGGCCCACGTCGTAAAAGCATATCTTTTCATATTGACCTCACACAGATAATCATCACTTTGAATGCGGCCTGTAAACTGCTTTACGCCGGTTGAAAATCAACCTTGATTCGTCCCCCATATGCTTCGCCTACCCGCATGGCATCAATCGGCGCGCCCACTCCCTCACGGTCGTGGC
>CAYTWV010000686.1:0-2448 GCA_964442235.1 uncultured Myxococcales bacterium
CCTTGTTGAACGTGTAGCCCGACACACCGCAGGTCTCTATCTGACTGGTTTCGGTCAACCCCGGTTCGTGGGCGTAGGCGATGCGCCAGGTGGCCTTTTTGGCGGCCTCAGAGTCCATCTGCTGTTTGATCCAGGTGGACCATTCAGAGTCCACGTCGCCAATGGGGAAAAAAAGCCCGTTTGTGTCGATGACCAGGAAGAACGTATTCCCGTAGGTGAACGAGTAGACCGATTCCCATTTGGGAGAAACCGAGATGTTCTCGTAGGCCCACAGATCATAATAGAGATGTCCATTGTAGCCGTGGTTGCCATAAGATTCATACATTGCAACTTCATGCATTAGTGCCCGGGCCGGCCCAAAAAACTGGGTCTTCCACAGTTCATCCACCTGGCCGTCGCTGACATGGTCGCCCAACCCCAGAACGATATGGGGTTGCTCGGAAATCACCTTGGCAACGATAGCGGGGAAGGGCTCGCCCCCCTGGTTGTCGCCCCAGGCCGAGAACCGGAACGAGCCGCCTTCGGGTGGTGCCGTGTAGAAATGGTGCAATTCACCGGTCACTCCGCCCGAGCGCACACGGTAGGCATAACGGGTGTCGGGCTTAAGGCCCTCCAGCCGCACCAGGTGAATTGTGGCATTGGTGGGCTCCAGCACCTCGATATCGGTGGAATCCCCTTCACCATACAGCACGGCCCCGTCGGTCTCCTCCAGGGTGCGCCAGCGAATGATGATGCTGGTAGGCGTGGGCACAACCAGATAGGGCCCCAGGTCGAAGGTCTCGTCGGGAAGGTCGTCCACAATCCGAGTGGGAATCTGGCTGCGGCACTGGAACGGTGGGGTCAAGTCAGGCAGTGCCAAATCGGCCACCATATCCAGGGCGTCAAGCGGCACCAGGCTGTCTTGGGAGCCAACGGCGTCGCCGGCGACGTCGGGAGAGGCAGCGCAGGCATCCCCCTGACAGAGGTCGGCCTGAGCACCGTCCGGGGAAGCCATATCCTGCTGGTTGGCCAGGTCCGCCGGGTCTTTCTTGGACGAATCGCTACTGCAACCGGCCATCGCCCAAGCCAAGCCAAACGCCATCACCAAAACCAGTCCATGTCGTGAAATGGGCCCGCAGGCCACAGAGCGGAAACACGTGTTCATTTGCGTCGGATCCCCATGAATGCAATGGCTAAAAGAACCAGAACCAGAAGAGAGGTGGGCGAAGCCAGTCCGCCCGAAAGAGCGCAACCTGTGGAGTTTGAATCTGCAGCACCGAACGTGCCGTCGTTATCGTTGTTCTTGGTTTCACCGCCGGCGGTGGTGTCGTCCTGAACGAGGGTGCCCGAACCGACCGCCATGGGCACAACGTCCCGCAGGTCCGGGTCGTTGGCCACGATTTCAGTCAACGCCTGCAAATAGGGTATACAAGCCTCAACTTCGGCCTGAGTCGGGCAGGTTCCCGAACCCTTCAGGCATTCAAGCACGTCCAAAGCCGCCTGTTTGGAGTCCTCATCAGCCACCATTGCAGAACACTCGGCGACGCAAAAGGCCACAGGGTCGACGGCGGCCCGGGCCATGTTGTCGCCCTTGAACTCGTCGGGCGAGGAATCTCCTCCACTTCCGGATTGCGGAATGGTCCCACCGTCGCTCTCTTCCCCATCGTCGATGACTACATCCTCGTCAGTCGATCCCCCATCACATTGGGCCGAGAACTCGCAGTATTCCTGGCATTCGGGCTGGGTCGGGACCTTGCTCATGTCCAACTGGCAAGTTCCTCTTTGGGAGGTGCAGGTGTCGTAATTCCCGTCCTCACCGCGGCCCCACAACACACACTCCATGGCGCAGCGGCCATAAACGCCGCATTCCGAGTCCTGGGCGCAGTACCCTTGTTCGGATTCACACGAGTTCCAGACACAAATGGTGCCTGCACCACAATGCACGTCGGCAGTGCAGAACCCGTCCTCGGGCACCATGCAGGTGTACTTGAAGCAGACCTGGCCCTGGGCGCATTCGTCGTCCTGGTAACACTCGGCCACGGGGCCGTCATTCTGGCATACACCATCCAAACAGGGGCCGTCTTGGGGGCAGTCCGTATCAGTCACACATTCGGGCACTGGGGCCGCATCGACGCAGACGCCATCCACACACTGGGCGTCGTCAGCACAGTCCATACTGTCCACACACGGCTCTGCTGCGGCCACGCCTGCATAAAGGACGACGGCCAATGCCAGGGAGAAGCGCAGGGCTCTTTTCATGAGTCACTCCATGGATGGGAGGGCTTGTCCCCTTGTCGGGAGCAGAAGACATCACATCGGGGATGGACTGTACACGTGGGCGATTGGGGAGTCAAAAGGGGAGAGGGCAAAGGGACAGAAGGGACCAGGGACGTAAGGGACGAGGGACAGAAGGGTGGGAAGGGACGACGCCTGGTAGCGAAGGGACGTAAGGGACCAGGGACTGAAGGG
>CAYTWV010000687.1:0-2443 GCA_964442235.1 uncultured Myxococcales bacterium
GTTTTGCGGACAACCAGTGCCCTGCGGGCTCCTACTGCTACTTCTCGAGTTGCGGCATCGATACGGGCACTTGCACGGCGGTCCCCGGCGCCTGCGACATGATGTTCAAGCCGGTATGCGCTTGCAACGGCCTGACCTATGGCAACCTGTGCGTGCTGATGCAGTCCAAACAGGATTTGGCCTACGAAGGGAATTGCCAAAGCAACCCCGTGGACAAGGATGGCGACGGGTTTGCCACGGGCGTCGACTGCGATGATTCAAATCCAGCCACGCACCCCGGGGCTGTGGACCTCTGCGATGGGCTGGACAATGACTGCGACGGCATCGTGGACGAGAATTGTGGTTCAACCCCGTGCAATGCAGACAGCGATTGCAAAGCCTGGCAGGCCTGCATGAACGGCGTCTGCATCGATATGCCCGACTAAACTCGGACCACCCTTCCAAACCACTCAGACCGACCGAAAGCCCCACCCCACCGACATTTTCAGGGAACCCACCCATTCAAATGCTGGGGAGACCCGAATTTCTTGGTCAAAACCTTGCCAGAAGCTACTTCTGTGACTAGCATCTCGACTCGTTAAGTGACCGCCTGCCCCCGGCGAACTCGCTATGACACTCGGTGTTTTTTACATGATCGATGGCTCCGACTGCTGGAGATGCCGGCTAGGTTTGGAGACGGATAGGAGGTTTCATGCGCAGAGTTTTTGCTTCCCTTTTGGCCACGACCCTAGCGTTCCTGGTGTTTGGAAACGCCCCGGCCTTGTTTGGCATTGCGGGGGAAGCGCAGGCGGCCCCCGTGCAGCGCTATCAAACCGACATCAAGGGCGACATCGCGGTGTTTGGGAATACCCTGGCTCGAGACTGCGGCAATTCGCCTCCGGCTCCGGTAGTGGGGACGGTGGGCAATTGCGGGGGCAACACGGGTGATACCGGTATCGATATCTTCTGGCGTTCGGATTCTCCTGCGGCCGGCCAAGCTGAAGCGAACAACGGCATCACCGTGGCCAATGCCAGGTCAAAAGCCGTCTTCCAGTTGCCGGCAGGTGCGACGGTTGAGTACGCACGGTTGTACTGGGCGGCGAAGGCCCCTGCGGCCGCTGCGGACACCTCGGTGACGTTCACGGCTCCTGATGGTACTGCGCTGGCAGTGACGGCGGATCAGAGTTGGACCTCCGCATACAGTGGAGACACGTTCTACCAGGCGACGGCGCTGGTAACGAATTTCCTAAAGACAGAGGGGACCGGCGGATACACGCTGTCCGGCGTAAACGTGATGGATGTCATCGGGAACGACGATGAGACGGCGTTTGCGGGCTGGTGTATGCGCTGGATTCGGAACCGTCTCGCAACGTAGCGGTGTTTGACGGTCTGGACCAGGTGCCAGATGGCCAGAATGCAGATGGCAGTATCTCGGGGTTCACGGTGCCGGCGGTGGGGTACAACGCCAAGCTGCTGATGGTGGCGTACGAGGGAGACAATTCGATTACCGGAGACCAGTTCCGGTTTAACAACAACCAGCTTTCCAATGGGGCCAATCCTGCCACGAACTTCTTCAATGGGTCTCGCACGTGGCTGGGCACCGGTGTGAGTGTTGCTGGCGATCTTCCGCAATTGACGGGTGCGGGCGGCAGCATGGGTGGCATGGATATCGACGTAGTTGACGTGACGGCGTACGTGTCCGGGGGGCAGACCTCGGCCACTTTCTCGGCCCGCTCAACGGGCGATCTGTACTTCTTGGGTGTGTTTGCGACGTCGATTTCGGCCTTGGCTCCCAGCTATGCCACGACCAACAAGGTCCAGGAACTGCTGGACGCGACTCCGGTTACTCCCGGCGACAGGATTCGTTATACGATTACCATCCCCAACACGGGCAACGACCCGGCGGTGGGTGTCGTGATGAACGACCCGTTACCCGCCGGAGTTGCGCTTATGCCGGGTACTCTCAAGATCGTCTCGGGCTCAAACGCCGGGAACAAGACCGATGCAGCCGGAGATGACCAGGCCGAGTACATTGCGGCCACACACACGGTGCGGTTCCGGCTGGGTGTTGGAGCCAACGCCACTCAAGGCGGAACCATGGCGGTTGGGGCCACGACGGTGGTGACGTTTGATGTGCAGTTTACGGGTAATACCGCTGGCCTGTTCGCCAATCAGGTCTATATCACCGCTTCCGGTCAATCGGGTGCACCCTCGGACGAGTGGGATGCGGGCTCGCCGCCTGTGGATCCCGATACCGACGGGGATGGCCTTCTGGACAGCGAAGAAGGCAACTGTGGGCTGGATCCGCTGATTCCCGATTCGGACTCCGACGGAATTCCCGATTTTGTGGAAACCAACGGCGGGACCTGCGTGGATACCGACTTGGACAGCATCATCGACGCATTGGACCTGGACTCCGACGACGACCTGGTGCTGGACTCGGTCGAGGGCACTACAGACTTCG
>CAYTWV010000688.1:0-2441 GCA_964442235.1 uncultured Myxococcales bacterium
CGGACTGGAATGCGGCGACGATGTCCTGCAACTCCTGGCCCCGGACGGTAGCCCTATTGATGAGGTCTCGCTGCCGCTGATCATGAAGGGGAACTCCTACTCACGTTTGCCGGACGGAGAAGGACAATGGGCAGAGTCCGCCGTCACCTCAGGGGCTCAGAACCAGCCGAAACCTGACCTCGATGGCGTGCTTTTTGACCCGACGCAGGTCATAACCATAACACTGGAAGTACCCGAGAGTTCTGTGGAGTCTCTTTGGCTGACACCCGACGTCTACGTCCCGGCCACGTTCGCACTCTCCTCGGCCACCATGGTTCAAGACCCTATCCCCATCGGCATCAGACTCAAGGGAGGCAGCGGGACCCTGCAGACCTTGGACCAGAAACCGGCGTTCAAGCTGAAGTTCAACTTCATCGATCCGGAATTGAAATTCATGGGACTGAAAAAACTGACGTTGAACAATATGGTTCAGGATGCCTCCATGATTGCCGAGGTCTTGTCATTCGAGGTGTTCCGGGCCATGAACGTCCCCTGCGCCCGAGCCGGGTATGCCCAAGTCACCCTCAATGGGGAGCTATTCGGAGTCTATCTGGTGCTGGAAGCCTACGATGATGTGTCGATGTCCCGATTTTTCAAGTCCACGTTGCACGTTTATGAAGGAGACTCTGGGGTTGATGTTCTCCCTAATCAGGTTTCTCTGTTTGACGTAGACGAAGGCAGTGAGACGAACAAGAGCGACTTAACCGCCTTCGCAATTGTGGCCTCTACCGCCCTTGATTCCCAGTGGATTACGATGCTTCAAGATGTCGCAGACCTATCCGAGTTGGTTCGCATGTGGGCGGGCGAACACTATATCGGCCATTGGGATGGATACTCATCTATCATAAACAACTATTACCTACACAGCACCAACGGCAAGAAGTTCACCATGCTTCCAAGTGGAACTGACCGCACTTTTGCATCCCAACTCGATTTTCATGAAGGGAATGGCTACCTATTCACTCGCTGTATGGCCATTGCAGAATGCCGGGCCCAATACGACCAGGCCTTGGCCCAGTTGCTGCCCATCCTGGACTCGCTGGACCTGGCCCCATACGCCCAACTTCTTTCCCAGACTCTTGCACCCTGGATAGCCTCAGACCCCCGCATGCCCTTCACGCTCGAGGAGGCGGAATCCGCTGCGGCTGGCATTCTTGACTTCGTCGTCCAGCGGCCTTCTACCCTGGAGGAGGCCTTGCTGGAATGGCTTGCTCCCTGATGGGGCTGACATGATCTTTGTGAATGGTTCTAAGCGCGTTGACAATCTCGGAGGGGCTGATAGAATCGGCTCACCGCAATATTTGGGGGATCGAATGTCGTGCGAAACAACATGTGGTAGCCGGATTACTCGCTTTCTCGGGCTATTTGGGCAGAGAGGAGGGCTTCTGGTAGCCCTGATCTTCCTCCTGGCTCAAGCATGCGGCAGTTCCACGACACACACCCCCTCGCCAGACCAGGACAGCTCTCCCGAGACGGACACCCCTGAGACGGACGTGACGCCGAAGGACTCTGTCGACGACGATTCGCTGGACAACGACATCAACAAACCAGATGACGATCTGGTCCAGTCGGACAAGACCTCGCCGGACACCTCGAAAGACGATGGGACCGAAGAAGACGCTGTGGACGACGATGGGGTCCAGCCAGATACCATGGCCGATACCACCCAAACGGACGTATCTGCCGACACCGATGCCGTGCCATCCGACACGACTCCTGCCGACGCCCAGGACGATACCTCACCGACTGACACGGTCCAAACCGACGAAGCCTCCTCGGATACCGATGAGCCGGATTCCGTGTCGACGGATGGGGACGGGACGGATGGGGACGGAGGCCTTTTGGATGGGGACGGAGGCACGGATCTGGTCGAACCAGACGTCTGTGACACGTGTCAGGATTCGGCCATCTGTACACCGGACGACGAGGACGCCCCCTGCATATGCCCGGCTGGCTACCAGGGAGACGGGACCCTTGCGGGTACGGGCTGCACGGATGTCGACGAGTGCGCCGAGGGTATCGACGGCTGTATGGACGCACCGGGTACCTGCTCCAACGTGGGCGGAAGCTACATATGCGACTGCGAATTCGGATTCCAAGGTGATGGGCTTATCGCTGGCCTGGGCTGCTTTGATCTGGACGAGTGTCAGGCGGGCACGGACGCTTGCCTGGATGACCCCGGGGTCTGCACCAATGTGCTGGGCAGTTACTTGTGCGACTGCAAGTTTGGATTCGAAGGCGATGGATTTGTGGGTGGCACAGGGTGCGTTGACGTGGACGAGTGCAAGGACGGCCTGGACGATTGTGTGGAAGCACCGGGGACCTGCACCAACATCGTGGGCGGTTACACCTGCGGTTGTGAAACAGGCTTTGAGGGCGACGGAGTGGTCGGCGGCTCGGCG
>CAYTWV010000689.1:0-2438 GCA_964442235.1 uncultured Myxococcales bacterium
AAAAACGGCCAACACGTTGTCCGCATGGTTCTGAATGATGGAGTCCAACGTAAGTTCCCCCTCCTCCAACACCGTCGAGGGCGGGTGATGCATGAAAAGGACTGCGGGAACACCATCCGAAAGCACCTCGTCCAGCCACTCCAGTTGTTGGACCCCGGCACTTCCGTTCAACCCCATAGAGATGTTCCAAAGGTCGCCCTGCATGGTGTTAATATAAACGAACTTCATGCCTCCATGAGTTGTATAATAATAAGTTTGTACGGAGAATTGGTCCAAAAACAACTGATCTCGGGTCTGTTGCTGGTCCACCAGCAGGAATTGGGGGGTATCCTGGCGATAGTAGTCGTGATTGCCCAAAACCAACTCCATCGGAATCGTGCTGGTCGCCAGAACCTGCTTCAGCGAATCGATTCGGGATCCAGGCCCTGTCTCCACGGGTTCATAAAGGGTGTCGGTCAAGTCACCGGTCACCGCAATGAACTCGGGGGCGGGAGTTTTTGCTGCGGCATCAGCAAGCACTTTGACCACATTCTGGGGAATCGAGGCCTCGAAGGGTCCGTTGACATGCAAATCGCTGACCACGGCAAAAACGACGGGCTGATAGTCCGGAGGCTGGACGGTCTGGTCCAACTCTTGGTCGGCCAGGTCTGCTGCCAGATCGGTGCCCACATCCGCAACATCGCCCGGCGCATCCCCTTGCGTGCTCAGGTCCGATGGGGTGGAGTCCTTGTTCTGGTTTGTTTCGTCCGACGTTCCGCATCCGAAACCGGTGAAGACCAGGGCCCAAGCCATTAAAGCAGCACGCAGGGTGTAATTCACGGCATCCTCCACAAACAGGGTTGACAGTCTACACCACGGAACGCGTGCGAGAAGCAGTTTTTGGGTTCCTCTTTGGGCGTGTGTGGTAGAGTTGCTGCCTGTTGCGGGAGGCGTGGGTGAGCGAAAAAGACAGCTACCTGACCCCGGCGAAGTTGGGGCACTCGGAAATCAAAGTGAAGGCATCCCGCTTTCTTGGCGAGGTCTGCCAGGTGGCCGACGAGGCGCAGGCCGAGGCCCGATTGGGCGAGATTCGAAAGCGTGAGCGGGACGCACGCCATCATTGTTTTGCCTGGCGTTTTGGGCTGCCCGGGCCCATCCCGCACCGCACCAGAGCCAGCGACGACGGCGAGCCCAGTGGCACCGCCGGCCGGCCCATGCTGCAACTGATCGAAGGGCGTGACCTGACCCAAACTCTGGTAGTGGTGACCCGATATTTCGGAGGCACCCTTCTGGGGACCGGGGGATTGCTGCACGCCTATACCGAGGCGGCCCGAGAGGCCCTTGAGAATGCCGGAATCAAAGAGCACTTTCTGGAGGACCGATTTCGGTTGAAGCTGGCTTTCGGGCAATACAACGCCTGGATGATGGAGTTGGCGCGACTGGGCGCCAGGGTCGAGTCCAGCGAGTTTGAAGAAGCGGTGACGTTGACCATAGCCATTCGCCGGTCGAAATCCGGGCTGGTTTTGCCCGCGTTCCGCCAGACGACACAGGGACGAGGCGAAGGGGTTGCCTTGGATTCGTCCGAAGAGTTCGCACTCTGAGTTGGGCCTGTTTGGGACTGGTCAAAACGACCTTTGGAGGGTTTCATGAGATTTGTCGGGGCTCACGTGAGTGCATCGGGGGGCGTCAGCAACGCCATTCATAACGCCCACGCCATTGGGGCCAATGCGTTGGCGCTTTTCACCAAGAATCAGCGGCAGTGGCGGGCAGCGGACCTGTTGCCCGAAGAAATTGAGCGATTTAAGCAGGCCTGCGCCGAGCTGGGGTTTGGCCCGGCCCAAATCCTGCCTCATGACACCTATCTGATCAACCTGGGCAGCCCCGACGCCGACGGACTTGCCAAGTCCAGGGCCGCCTTCACCGACGAGCTAGAACGGTGCCATCAGCTTGGCCTGGATCGCCTTAACTTCCACCCCGGGGCACACCTGGGCCAGGTTTCCGAAGAGCAGTGCCTGAAAACCATCGCCGATTCGGTCAATTTCGCTCTGGATCAGACTCAGGGCGTGACGGCGGTCATCGAGAACACCGCTGGGCAGGGCAGCGCGGTCGGATACCGCTTCGAGCACCTTGCCGCGTTGATCGACGCCATCGAAGACAAGAGCCGAGTGGGCGTGTGTCTGGATACCTGCCATTCTTTGGCCGCGGGGTACGACTTGACCAGCTACGAGTCGGCCCAGGCGGTTTTTGCCCAGTTCGACCGCATTGTGGGCCTGAAATGGCTGCGGGGAATGCACCTGAACGACGCCAAGAAGGGCCTGGGCAGCAAAGTGGACCGCCACGAGGTGCTGGGCCAACAAGGGGACAGCCTGCTGGTGCATCTGTGGACTCCCGCCGCCCAGGCTGGACAGACCCAGACCTGGCCTGTGGGGGCTGGACGCCATCTGCGGGGCGATGATCTG
>CAYTWV010000690.1:0-2431 GCA_964442235.1 uncultured Myxococcales bacterium
GGTAAAGGTCCATGCCTGGCTGTTGGTGCCCGAGGGGGCGGTGGTTCCGATGCGAATCATGTCGTTCAGGACGGCCCGAGGGACCGGTTCCGGGCCGAAGTCC
Organism: uncultured Myxococcales bacterium; assembly: GCA_964442235.1. GTDB lineage: Bacteria > Myxococcota_A > UBA9042 > CAIXZC01 > CAIXZC01 > CAYTWV01. Next base: position 104 of record CAYTWV010000690.1, read on the forward strand.
CTGAAAGATCGGCGAGAGCGCATCAGCCGGACCAGCGACGCCACGTTGTATTCACCGGGTTTGATGTAGGCATCGCCGCTCTGGAATGTTTCGAAGGCCAGGGCGTTCTCGTCGGGGAAGTTGATGCGGATGGCACCCTCGGGGCAGGTCGCCACACAATGGCCACAGCCCAACGACCAGGGGCCAACCACCACGGCTTTATTGTCCTTCATGGCCAGGGTATCCGAGGGGCAGACCTTCACACATCGCCCACAACCGGTGCATTTGGTTTCATCGATGGTCATATCCGTTGCTCTGCGCATCAGAACCTCCAAAAAGGGAAGGACCACTATCGACGAGAGTGACGATGGCGTCAACGGCAACGGAACGCACAAGGGGTTGGAAGCGGGATGCGATTTGTGGCAGTATCTGTCGTGATTTGGGGGGCCGGCATGAAACGATGGGTAATCCTTGGCGTGATGGGAATGGTTTTGCTGCGGTGTGGCGGCCAGCGTTCGGAGCAAGAGTCGAATGACGCCCAGGATTGGGACAGGGTGGAAGAAGCCAGGGGCGACGACACAGTGCCTGGTGATGTTGTAAAGGATGTCGAGGCACCGGAAGGCTGTATCGGCAATGCCGTTGAGCAGGCCCAATCGTTGGATGGTCTGTGGCGCTTTAAGGCGGATGCCGATGGGCAGGGAGAGGACCTGGGCTGGACATCGCAAGAGCAGACCGACTGGGAGGAATTGGCGGTACCGGGCTGTTTTACGGCGCAGCGGGCGGATTTGGAATTCTATGAGGGCAAGGCGTGGTACCAGCGAAGCTTCACCGTGGAGCAAGCGGGCGACGGGCAGCGGGTGTTCCTGGTGTTTGAGGCGGTATCCATGCGTTCCAGGGTCTGGCTGAACGGCCAGGAGTTGGGCGGGCACCTGTTTGGCCACACGCAGTTTGAGTTTGATGTGACGAAAAGCCTTAAGGCTGGAACGAATCTGGTTGTGGTGTTGGTGGACACGCAGCGATTGGAGATGGCCATTCCCGATATGAAGCAGGTGGGATGGTGGAACCACGGGGGGATTCATCGTTCTGTTCGTCTGGAGCGTCGCCCGGACCCGTTTGTGCAGCGGCTGTGGTTGGATTCCAGGCAGGTTTCCGGGGGCTGGGATGCGACCTTTGCTGGCCGAATAGAGGGAAGTGGTTTGGACGCCAACGGGGCGGTTCGTCTGCAGCTTGAAGATGAAACCGAGAGTGGATGCCAGGTTGTGGCGTGGGCGCAAGTCAAGCCCGATGCCCAGGGGGCATTTGGGGCCCAGATGACGGGACTGAATGTCCAGGCATGGAGCCCCTCGTCGCCCAAACGTTACCGGTTGGCGGCGCACATTCAGCAGGCTGGTGCAGGGCACACGGCGTCGGTGTGGAGCGGTTTTCGGGAAGTGAAGGTGGAAGGAACGCAGGTTCTGCTGAATGGAGAGCGACTGATCGTTCGGGGAGTGAATCGGCACGAAATGGACCGGCCCAACGGTTTTGCGGTGCCCTGGGAGACTCAACTGTCTGATTTGGTGGGTGCCAAAGCGTTGGGAGCCAATTTCATTCGATTGGCCCATTATCCCCACTCGCAAGAGGTGGTGGATTGGTGCGATGCGAATGGAATCCTGACTTGGGTCGAGATTCCGGCCTGGCAGTGCGCCTGGCAGACCCTGGCAGACGCTCAGGTGTTTGCTTCGTACGGCAAGCCCCAACTGGAAGAGATGGTGGATCAGTATCGCCACCACCCGTCGGTGATCGTTTGGGGGGTGGGCAACGAGTTTCCCTCCAGTCGCCCGGAGGTTCGTGAATACGTGGAAAATGCAGTTAAGGTAGTAAAAGACCTCGATTCAACCCGACTTGTTACCTATGCCAGCGACCGTCACGAGGGGCTGCCTCTAGTTCTGGGAGATCTATGCTTTGATCTTGTAGATATTATTGCCATTAATGAATATTACGGCTGGTACTACGGAAAGATTGAATCGCTGGGCGGGGTGCTGGATGCCTTGCACCAGAAACACCCGGACAAGCCCATTTTGATCAGCGAATTTGGTGCCGACGGCATTCCCGGTTGGCCCGAGGGTGAAACGGGGGGCACGGGGCTGGATCACAGCGAGGAGTATCAGATCAAACATCTGACGGGGCACTTGGACCAGATCTTTGCCCCCTCTCGAGAAGAGTACATGGCGGGGGCGTTGATCTGGGTCTGGGCCGATTTCGCCGACCCTCACCGCATCGGCGGCGAGCACCCGGAAGCCTATAACTATGTCAACATGAAGGGGCTGGTCACCGAAGCCATCGCCCCGGCCAGCAGCGGCGAGTGGGGCC
>CAYTWV010000691.1:0-2431 GCA_964442235.1 uncultured Myxococcales bacterium
CCGTTGTTGGCCACGGCACTGATATCAGTTCAAGAACGTTGGGTTGGGTGTAGCACGGGGTTTGTGGGCTGTCTATGGGTTGGTCGGGGGGCAAGTAGCTTGAAGGACTCCTCTGGCTCGCCGCGCTGGCGAAAGCACCGCCTGCCGGTTTCTATCGACCATACTGCCGATTGACTGACTATAGAAGTTGGGGAGACGGGGTGGAACCCACCGATTTCACTAGCTTTTTCTATCGACAACTTTCAGGAGTTTGTCGATAGACTTGTCGTTAGACTTGTCGATAGACTTGTCGATAGACTTGTCGATAGAGCGGTTTGGGACCCGTGGCCGTGCTGGTGACAAACACGGACGGGACGAGGCGGAGGGCTGTCACTGAGGTGGACCGGCTGGTGGATGAGGACGGGACACCATGGGCAGTCTCGACGGAAACGGTGGCCACTTTGCGGAGATCCGTGGGGGTAGCAACGGGTTGCCAGTTCTGATGTCCAAGTTCTACTTGAAGCAAATGGTAACGAAGCAGCCTCCTTGCAAGAACCATGATGAGTGGCCCCCGGCAGCATCGGACGTGATCCAGGGGGCTACGAAGGTGAGGGCTTCGTGGGCCAGAGACGAGGCCGGAAGACTTGGTCTCGGCCGCAGCTACCTCCGAGCGATGCTGAGCAACGACAAGGGCAAGCTAAATTTTCGTGAGAGGAAGGGATACGCTGGATCCCGACAGCATCGGTACAGAAATATGAGGTCTAGCCCCCCGGCGACCAGCCTAAGACTCAAGGAGGATAGCGCCGGGACGCCCTCCTTGATGCCCAAACCGACGATAGGGGGCAGGGCCGAATGTGTCAAGCATGAAAAATAACCGATGGCCACGCATCCCTCTCCCCATCCAGCAGTCGGACTTCGATCCCGGGCAACGCTGCGGCAAACACTCGCATGACCAGGCTCGGGATCGGTTCGCTGCCCATGATTCCACCGCTCAGTTGAATTCTACTGCCCGGTAGAATGGCCGGTCGTGATGGGCTTGTCGAATAGTGGGCCACGAATCGGCACCACACACACCTGCAAGCCCACGGCCTTCAATACCAACTCCAAGGTAGCCAACGTCGGGTTGCCTCCCACCCGAAGTACACGGTGAAGGTGCTGCCTGTTTCGGCCCGTGGTCCGGGCCAACTCAGTAATGCCCCCCCGGGCGTCGACCACCGTCTTTAGCGCGAGAAGGAACGCATCCGTGTTCCCATCCACGGCATGCTCGTCCAGTGCCACCGAAAGATAGCGGGCAGCTTCGACGGGGTCTGCTACCTTCTGGCGCAGATAGTCCCGGAAAGAAGAAGTCTGTTCATCTCTTGTGGTCATGACCTCCCCCTGTATTCGGCCCAATAGGCCTTGGCACGGGCCCGTGTCTCATGGTGGCCATGTGTAGCTTATAAGCGACTGTTGTCAATGACAACTCGGCCTGGACCGCCGAAACCACTGCTTCTACCCAGAGTTCCATGTATCGGGGTGGAGTGGGTCGCCAACTCGGTTCCGGGCCAGTCTAGAGTGGAGCCAAACTGTCGATTACTGGCACTCCAGGGTCAGCCCTGTGATGGCAAAATCCACAAAAAGCGATATCGAGTACGACTCAAATCCGGTCAGCAGGGCCGTGGTTCCCAGAATGTTCGCACTGGTGTCGTACGAGAACTCAATTCCGTAATACCCGGACACGTCCAGCGCCACGGGATCCGGCAATCCATCCTCGCCGTTCAATTTGGGCATGATTTCTATCGCTGCCCCAGTTGAGGCGGTATTTCCCAGCAGCTTGATTTTTATGGCCTTAATCGCAAACGAACCACCGTCCTGGCGGCTGATGACCAGCTTTGCGTCTCCCACGGGCCCCATCGTAATGGCCTGGGCCTCGATGCCTTCGGGCCAGGGAACCCGCACTGCTCGACCGATGGGATCAGTCATTCCCACCCCACCCGTAAACAGTTTGTCACGAGTATAGGTGAACAGGTATCCCTCACTGCTAATGGTGTCTGTGGTTGTTCCCAGGTTCACGTCCAGGGCCACTTGGGCCGGGTCAAAAAAGACGGCAGCTCCGCAATTGTCCACTTGGACCACCAGGCTCGCCTCAATAAACGCACCGTTCGTGTCAACGGCCCTGGCTTTAAGCGTGTGCGCCCCGTCTGAAGACTTGGAGGAGTCCCACAGCAGTTGGAAAGGGGTTTGGGAGACTTCGCCCAACAAAACGCTGTCCACATAGAACGCGATTTTGGCGATGCCTTTGTCGTCCTGGGCCAGGGCCTCGAGCGTCACAACTCCATGCACCGTCTCTCCATCCATCGGCGTAGTGAACTCTACGGAAGAGGGAGGGCAATCCCCACCGCAGGGGTCCGTGATTGTGTCGGTGGACGTGTCGGGGACCAGATCCGGGGCCACGTCCGTTGGTATGTCGCCC
>CAYTWV010000692.1:0-2411 GCA_964442235.1 uncultured Myxococcales bacterium
GCCCGGAATCTATCTGGCCCAGCGCCCTGGCAATGGCCATCCCGGCGACTGGACCTACAGGGACTTGCCCCGGCGACCTGTGCTTTCCGTGGGTCAGGAGGTGGTTCCGTGGAACGACCTCTCTCCGGAACGAGATTGGCCCAGTGGCCCCATCGCCATGATGCCTGCCGTCGACGATGGGATTTTTGTGGCCTACCGCACCGTGGGCCTTAACCCAACGGGAACCTATTTCCTGGATGCTTATGCCGAAACCTGGCGCATGGTGCACGTCACCGACCAGGAGCTGGTTGCGGATGATATCGAAACCATTACTGTTAGCCGGGAATGGCGCCTGAGTGGCCCGTTGGCAGCATGGGATGCCTATGTCATTCCGCCGGAGGCAGAGGGAGCGTACCCTCGCCTGGTGGTGCTTCGAGCCCTGCCGCCAAACGCCTATACACATGCCTTGCTGTTCCAGAAGGTGGATGGCATCTGGGGCCAGCCCACTCGAATCCTGCCCGACCCCGACCCGAAGTACGATAACCTCCAGATTTATGGCCCCACCGACATCGCTCCGGTGCTTCCGATGCCCGACTACGGTGACCCCGAGTGGCTGCACTCGCTGGCCATGCCCGCAGAGGATCTGTACGGCCTTGCAACATACAATTCCATGTGGCAGGGCATGACCAACGTCTCGCCTCTGATGCGGCGGACTCCCTATGGGGATGTGACCTACGACGACCCCGCTGCGCTGTTGATGGAGCCCGATTTGCCCCAGCAGGACTCGTTCTTGGGCATCCGAACCTGGCCCATGATGGGGGTCGCTGTAACCCCCGGGCGGCTGCATTGGGTGGGAGAACGTACTCAGGCAAATATGGTGTATGTCACCGTGGATCCGGTCAGGCCCGCCTATGTCTCCGATTCGGAAGTGCAAGGGCGACGCCTTACGGTCGGCCCGCGGGTCCCCGCCCCCAGAGGCCCCATCACAGTGTTGCCCAGCGGGGCTCGCATGGTGACGTTGGCCAACTACCTGACCCCTCCGGACTGGAAGACCTACGACCCAAAAGGGGTCGATTTGGTTTCTACGGTGCTGCTTCGAAGCCAGGGGCCGGATCATCCATGGAATGTCCTTGCCAGTGATGGCCTTACGTTTGGTCACTATTCGTACTGGTTTGAGACCCAGGGGCAGACCTTGGGGCTGAACCAGAATCCGGGCGCAGTGGCCGAAGTGGTTCGCCTGGGCCCCAACGATGTCTTGGAAAAGGTGCTGACGTTGCCGGTGAACGGAGACATTGTGGGCGCACAGATGGTTGGAAATGCCATGTTTGTGCTGGTGGCCTCGGATTTTGGGGACAACTCCCTGTTCTACTCTTCGGACCCGGTTGCTGGCGTGGCGTTTGTGGATCTGCTGAAAGACCAGCCCTGGGCTCCCATCAAGGTGCAGCCACGCAGTGTGGCGTTGCTGCTGGATGGGCAAGAGGTGCTGCTTTTCTCTCGAGTTATCGCGACGGCATCGGGCGGGTTGGTGCTGAATGTGTTTGATGCCGGGGGCAACCTGGTGTCCACCACGAAGGCCACCCAACCCGCACTGAAGGGAAACGACGTGGTCAGCAGCGCCAGCGTGATGTCCGATGGGACCCTCTATTACTGGTCTGAAGGCAGCAACGGCATCCCGTTTTTGATGCGTTCGAAGGACCGGCTTAAAACCATCGAAGTGGCGGCCAGTTGGCCAGACTCCTGGCTTCCGCCGCCACCGTTGGTTCAGTTGCCCGATGGCCGCCTGGCCATGGCCGTTACGTACAGGACCAGTGCAGACATTTGGAAGTCGTTTGTAATGCTCTCTGAAGACGGAACCACCTGGGGTACCCCCATCCCCATTCGCCCCGACGGCGGCAACGGCCAGCGCACGGCCAGCCTGGCGGTGCAAGGCGAAGACCTGCTGGTACTGCTGCTGGACAACGGCGCCATGCGGGCCTACGGGCTGTTTGCTGCCACGGATATCCAAGAGTATGCCATGATGCTGACCCCGTGGATGGATGCCCTGGCCGTGACGGTGGGGGTAACGGACAAACCGTAGGCCCAAGTCGCAAAAAACGATTACGGAGAGGCCCAAATCGCAAAAAACGATTACCAGGGGCAGGTTGGTGTAAAAAACCGTTACAAATGCCGCCGTTTTCTTGGCCAGGAATGGCGCTGCGGTTCACCGAATCGGTTGGCATTTTCCACGATTTCGGAGCATGACAAGGCAGGTACCCGGGGCTCAGTGTTTGGAGAGTGTGGGTAAGGTGAACGGGCATGTGGGAGCAAAAACTCGAGTTCGTCACGGCGGAGCAGCGAGAGTGGCTGGAGCACTCCTTCGCCTGGTTTACGGACCAGTTTGGCCCGTCCCGCCTGCAACAGGCCACAGTGGTATTGCCCACACCCGAGGATTT
>CAYTWV010000693.1:0-2407 GCA_964442235.1 uncultured Myxococcales bacterium
CCCAAGCCGCAGGCGAGGGCCAGGGGGGGCGATCCTACATGCACCCTCGAATCTCGATGTCGTCCAGGTTCCAGCCGCCAGCCGCCAGTGCTTCCATGGAATCCACCTTAAAGCCGAACCGGATGCGTAACGTGGGGGAGTTGTAGCTTGAAAGGTCAAGGGACTGGAGATTCCACGCGTTATCGACAATGAATGGGGCGTCGGCGTGGGCCCAGATGGGGGTCCAGTTAGCGCCGCCATCGACAGAGACCTCCACAACGCTGCGCACATAAGGTGGGTAGTCGGTGACCAGCCAGCGCCAGAACTCAAGTCGCAGTGCACTGACGGCCGAAGCATTAAGAATGGGGCTGGTAAGGTAAAAGTAGTTATGATAAACTATTAAATAGTCCCCTCCAATAACGACACCTGCAATGCCGTTGTCCGAAGTCGGTGTATGGTCTGCACTCGGGTCGCCTCCCGGAAGGGCACCTGGCTGCGAAGCGACGGCAGGGCCAATACTCCACTCCTGTCCCAACCACCAGCCGGCAGAGTTGTCGGAGAAATCCTCGAAAAACAGCGTGAACAGGCCGGGCGCGTCCTCATCGATTACGCCGTCACAGTCGTTGTCCAGCCCATCGCAAAGTTCCGGAATGCCAGCCGTCAGGGCCGCGCATCCTAACGTCCCATTGGTACACGCGATCACTCCGGAAGCGCACTCACCGGGCAAGGGCAGGGTGCACAATGCGCCGCCGCCCGGGTTGCCCTCGTCGACAATGCCGTTGCAGTTGTTGTCCAGCCCGTCGCAGTCCTCTGGGCTCGCCAACACGTTTTGAACACAGATAGGCATGCCCCAGGAACATGCGGTCGTGCCCGCTGCGCACACGCCTAGCATCCCCGTATCACAGCTACTGCCCCCGCCAGGATTGTCCTCGTCTCTTATTCCGTCGCAATTGTTGTCCAGGCCGTCGCAAACCTCGGGGCCAGCCACCACGTCCTGCACACAAAGAAGTGTCCCAGACGAACACCAAAGGGCGCCAGTCTCGCACACGCCCAGCAATCCGGTTTGGCAGGGAGCGCCACCTTCCGGGTTGCCCTCGTCGACACTGCCGTTGCAGTTGTTGTCCAGACCATCGCAGACTTCCGGTCCAGCATCGACGTTTTGCTTACATTCGACCTCTCCTGAGGAACACACGGTGGTGCCAGCCGCACACACGCCCATCAAGCCGGTATCGCAGGCAAACCCGACTCCCGGATTGCCGTCGTCCTCGACGCCATTGCAGTTGTTGTCCAGGCCGTCACAGGCCTCGAAACGGGGCACAACCTCATCCACACATTCGGCCCAGAACCCCTCAACGCAGGTCTGCATTCCAGCCTTGCACGGGCCGACTCCAAGCGTGTTGGGGGCACCCGAAAAACACTCCTGCGTCTCGCCCACAAGACAATCACACGTTTCGTCCACCACACCATCACAGGTGTCGTCAATGCCGTTGCAGGTTTCTTGGGCATCGCCGGGCAGCGGAACACAGGTCTGCAATTGGCCTTCGACGCACACCTGAACGGTTACCGCACACGGCCCAATGCCGCACTCCTCCTGGCCCAACTCGTCCACCGAGCCATCACAATCGTTGTCCTGTTTGTCGCATACCTCGTCGCCGGGCGCGCCGTAGCCCTCGCACTGGCCCCAAACTCCTGCCGCACACACCTTCTGGCCCAACACACAAACCCCCACACCCTTCAAAGCTTCGTCCCCTTCGAAACAGGGTTCCACCTGCTGCTCGGTGCACTCGGGAACGACCTCCGGTTCAAGGTCCGCCTCAATCTCCGGGGGTAGATCCTCGGGTATAAGATCCTCGGGTTTATGGTCTACCGGCTCAGCATCGTCAGGCTTGAGATCCTCGGGCACCAGCTCGGCGGCCGAATCTGCCGCCGTGTCGACAAGCGAATCCCCAGACAGGTCCGCCGCAAGATCAGGCGGCTGACTCTGGTCTGGCTGGGTCCGCAAGTCGGCCAGGTCATCCTGCTGCGAATCTTCGCCGGGCATCTCTCCGACGGGGATGTCGGTTTCGGCATCTGCCATTGTGTCCTGGCCCGCAATCGGGCTGTCCTCGTTCTTTTGCCCACAGCCCGAGAGCAGAGCGAAAGAGAAAAAGAGCCCCCAAAATCCATATACAAGTCTCATTGCGGTTAGCACCTCGCTATTGCCAGCTCACTTTCCCGATATGTGTCCGTTCGCGTGGAAACGGTTCGACTATGTGACTGATTGGGGTACATGGCAAGCCGAATGTACAGGCACGGTGCCCGAAACAAGACCTTGTGCTGAGTACCCAAGAACGACTCGGGTTCGTTGCCCTGCCCTGGCTCATTGGGGAAGAGGACCGGAGAAGGGGCCGTGGGCCCCGTCTCCGGCGGGGCAGTTCGGCGATAGCCA
>CAYTWV010000694.1:0-2407 GCA_964442235.1 uncultured Myxococcales bacterium
GGTCTCTTACAATGGAAAACGACTGGCTGTCGATGACACTTTCGCTCTTCTTGCGAGTGTAGAGCTTTCCGTCGCTGTACGTCCCCGCCCCCCCAAGGCCCACGGTATATGCCGGAGACTGATACTGGCCCCACAAACGCAGCGAGCGGGCTTCCAGGTGACGTTCGGGGAACGCTGCCCCCCGCTCCAGGACCAGGGGGCGTATGCCGTGCTGTAACAGGGCGTGTGCAGTAAAAAGCCCTGCGGGACCCGCCCCCACCACGATGGCCGTGACCCCATTTGGCGCCGGATAGATGGGTTGTGTAACCTCTTCGACGCCCTGGCCGTCCACGCTGACCCAAAGCTCAATTCGCACCTTCTTGTGTCTGGCATCAATACTTCGCCGAAGGACTTTGGCGTTGGGTGCACCGGGGAAACGCTCGCCCAGCAGGGCGGGCATATCCATGGCTTCGTCGGGAGTGACCCAGATACGGACGGGGGCAGGGGAAGTCATTTCGCAGGAAGCAGACTACTCGATGGCGTTGCAGCGGCTGATGTCCGCCACAGAGCCAGCGGAATCGATACACTTACGATACTCTTTCTTCTCTTTGACCATGCACTTTCGCACGCAGCCCGACTTGATCGTGCCCTTGATGGCCTCGGAGCCTTCCCACAGTCCAGAGAAGCGGCCACACTTGGAGTCACACTCGGCCTGGGTCGGAGCGGGATCCGCAGGCGGATCAGGCAGTTTGACCACGGGCGGGGTGGGATTGGTGGGCGGCGTAGGATTGCGCGGGGGAATAGGATCCACCCGAGTAGGCGGCACATAGGGGGTTTCGGGGATCGTGCCACGGGGAGCCAGCGGATCCACGGAAGCGTCGTTGCTGCCCGCTGCGGCATTGGAAACCGGAGGCGTACGGACCAATCGGCCCGACATCATGTTCACTTCGAACGGCGTCAGTTTGACTTTGCTGTCCTTGTAAACGATGGGGTGAGCGCTGACCCGGGTGCACTGAGACGTCCCCAGCAACCAGAAGGACCAGCGGCTTTCCACCTGAACTCCAAACAGGTTGTCCACCTTGTCGCTGCCCTTGGTCAGGTCCATCAAGGCTTCATTCACGCTGGAGTCGCCCAGGGGGATGAAGAACAGGATTCGGTGCTCGCAGGCCTCGCCCGCAGCCCGAGGATACATCTGAAGAGGACGGCTGATGTCGTGAGGCAGATAGGTCGCCTGCAACTCGTTGAACGAGGTGTTGCACGCCCCAAACAGAACCCCAATCGTGACCAACATTACAAGCTGTTTCATTCTATCCCTCGGAGACACGTTGCGGCGCCTAGCATAGCGTGAGGCGCGGCACAGGTTCAAGGTTTTTAAGCACCCCAATCGGACAGCCACCGGCGCCTTACAATTGTTCGGGGGTCTCCTGGCCTTCACGGACGGGTCGATCTTCCTCCACCGGCAGTTCCACGGCAGGCAACGCTTGACCCGGGATGGCGAACACCAGTTCTTCTTTCATGGCCACGGCCAAGGTCGCATCGTCGATGGCATCCATCTCCCGAAGTCGTTTCAGCACATGCTCCAGATTCTTGCGCCAGTGTTTGTTCAGCTTGCCGCGTCGGAACTGAAGGAAACCGTAGGCCGGGTCCGGCTTCAACCCCATCAGGAACGAGCTTTCCAGCAAGGTCAGTTCTTGAGGCGTCTTGTTGAAGTAGGTCTTGGATGCCGCAACGATGCCCCAGATTCGCGGGCCATATTCGATGCAGTTCAGATAAAGCTCCAGGATGCGGTCTTTGCTGACTCGCTGCTCCATCTGCCAGACGATGATGGCCTCTTCGAACTTTCGGGCCAGGGTCTTTTCCCGAGACAAAAAGAGGTTCTTGACCAGTTGCTGACTGATGGTCTAGCCGCCGTACACAAAACGGCCTCGCTCGGCCCACAGAATGATGGCCCGTTTGATCAGGCCCAGTCGGAAACCGCCATGGGTATAAAACGCCAGATCCTCGGTTCCATATGCGGCCTGCTGGGCAATTTTGGGGATCTGCTCCAGCGACACCCAGTCGGGCGTTCCGGGCCCCACATCCAGTCCCAGATCTTCACCATTTACCACAACCCGGTGGACGTAGTTTTCCGAGTTCAACCGACCCAGTCTGAAGGTGTCCCCAAAGTCGGCGGCACACTTCCCGAATTCGCCGCCCACGTCCAGCTTGAGCGTCTTGCGCACGTCCTTGAAGTCGGCCTCAAACAGAAAATTCATCCCCAGGAAACCCTGAAATTGGGCCGTCTCCAGCCGGGGGGCAAGGCCCTTGGGAAGCGCCTTGTGAATGGCCGAACAGTCCTGCTCGGGCAGATCCAGCCCGAAACGAACCCAGGGAGTCCTGCTGAACCCCTTCACATCCAGGCTGGCCCGCAACATCACGTCACCCACCT
>CAYTWV010000695.1:0-2401 GCA_964442235.1 uncultured Myxococcales bacterium
CTCTTCCCCGAGGAACGATGCTCCCTGCTCCGCTGCCGGGCACGGCGGGGGGCCGCGGATGAGCTACAGCGTCGGGTCCGAGGCGAAGCAGCAGCGGAAACCAACCTGGGCGCCCGCGTACGTGTTGGCCACACTCAATGTGGTGTTGGTGCAGGCAGCGGAGGCTTCGGATTCGGTCAAATAGGTGCCGCCCATAATGGGGTAAAGCGAGGTCCCATCGGAAACCAACTCGCCAAGGTTGCCCGTAATGTCGTACAGCTTGTTTGTGGAAGCCGTGTTGCCGTTCAGGGCGGACCAATCGGCCCAACAATTCTGCAAGAGTGCCGATGCCGTGGCCAACAACCCGTCCTGATCAAACGGAGCCAAGGGGTTAAAATCATAAGTGGGGCCCATGTTGCAGAACTTGCTTGCTGTATAGCTGCTGGTGCATGCGGTTCCCCTGGGGTTGTACCCATACGTACAAGTTGTTGTGCCCGACGTCTGGCAGGCGGTTCGCCACTCGGAAGCCGTACAAAGGCGCCCGCCCATGGCGGTGCAGGTCTGAGTGGCTTCGGCAGCGGTAACATTGAACCAGGGCATTTTGCTGGGCACCGAACAAGACGCTGTTTTGTCCAGCGTTGCACCAGCGGGGGCCGAAGTCCGATAGCCGTTGCCCGAACCGGCCGTGAGCGAGGTGGCGTTGTGGCGGCTGGCCTCGTAGGTGTATATCCAAAGGCTTGCCCCAATCTTGGTCACCACAGGCTTCACGAAGTTGGCGGTGTTGGTCCCCTTGGAGGAGAACGCCTCATCGACCAGGCCATCACAGTCGTTATCAACACCGTCACAAAGTTCGGTGCATCCCCCCGGCAGAGTGCTGCAGTCGGCCTTGGTGGCACTGCACGCCACTGCGGTGGTCCCGTTACAGATGAAGGTGCCCGTCGTGCGACAGGCCCCGTGGCCGGGCAGCGGCATCCCATCGTCGCTGGAGCAGGGTTGCCCGTAATTGGACACGTTTTCGTTCACCACCCCGTCGCAGTCGTTGTCCAGTGCGTCGCAAATCTCGTCGGCGGAGTCGCAGCCCCCCGGGCAGACGCCCGCAGCAAAGGTGCACTTCCACGCCCCGGCCTGGCATGCCACCGAGACCTGGCTTGTGCATTCAGCAGTCAAGGCAGCGGGTGAAACACCACACACCTGAGTGGGCGTAGGCTTGATCACTGCCTCGTCGATCTGCCCATTGCAGTTGTCGTCGGTGCCATTACATATCTCCTGGCTACTTATATATGTGCAAGCATACTCGCACTTGCTATTGCCATCAAGATCATAGTAGCCGAACTCGCACCCCTGGAACTGGCATATGCCTGTGTTGCAGCCCCAAATGGCATGGACGGACCCAGTGTAGCAGTTGTTGTTGCACGAACCGCAGTTGCTGACATCGGACATTACGTTAGGCTGGTTGGTCAAGGCCCCATCGCAGTTTGCGTCGACGCCACAGGAATCCACCGTAGACGTCGGACCCGTGGAGCCCACACACTGCACCATCCCAACCTGGCACGCTTTGGACCCAGCGGTGCAAGGGCTCGTGGCTCCGGCAGGTGCGGGTATCGGAACGTTGCAAACCCCCACAGAGTCTGCCGGAGGGCTGTCGCCCGCGATATCGATCACGCCGTCACAATCGTCGTCGAAGCCGTTGCATGTTTCGATGCCGGGATTCACGGCGCCCTTACACACCTTGGCCCCGTTTTGGCACTGCTGGGTCCCAAGGTGGCAGGGGAATATGTTCGAAACGCCACAGGCCGACCCCACATCGCCGGGGTAGTCATCCACGACCCCATTACAGTTGTCGTCAAGTCCATTGCAAAGTTCGCCCACGGCTCCTTCGGTCAAGACGTTGGCCCCTGTGCACAGCACCATTCCCACGCTGCACTCTGTGATGCCCGCGTGTTCGGGAGCGCCGCAGGTTCCCAACGGACTGCCATAACAGACTGCTCCGACGGTGGGATCCATAGAGAGGTCCTCGTCCACCATTCCGTTACAGTCGTTGTCCAGCCCGTCGCACATCTCCAGGCCCGTGGAGACGCAGGCGTATTCACAACCGGAGGCGGTTTCCTCGTCCAGATCAACGTACCCGGCCTGACATTCGGTGATGGCGCATTGGGCTCCGGAGGTACACGAGTTCCCCAGACGGTCTTGGCAGCCCACAGCCATCACGGAGGGGCCCATACTGCATGACGTGTCGCAGTCGCCGCAGTGGGCCGTGTTGCAAAGGTCCACGTCTTCGTCCACCTTTCCATCGCAGTCGTCATCGGCGTCATTGCAGGTGGTGTCCAGGTCGGCCTGCTTCACGCAGTAAGTTTCACAACCCCGAGAAACGGGGTCCAAGTCGTGGTAGTTCACGGCGCACGTTGTGAAGGAACATACTCCG
>CAYTWV010000696.1:0-2400 GCA_964442235.1 uncultured Myxococcales bacterium
GTCGGACCTGTCGGACGTGTCGGACCTGTCGGACCTGTCGGACCTGTCGGACCTGCCGGACGTGTCGGACCTGTCGGACGTGTCGGACCAGTCGGACCTGTCGGACCCGTCGGTAAAGCCCCGTGTCCCCAAAAATTCGGTCTGGGTGCCCGGTTGGTATTTCCAAGAAGACGGTACGTTGAAGCCAATGGCCCAGCAGGACAGCGACGGCATCCAGGTTTACAGCGAACGGCTGGCCCGGTACGTGGATCGAGTCAGGCAAGCCACCGGGGCGCCCAGGGTGAATCTTGTCTGCCATTGTATGGGCGGCCTGGTCGCCAAAGGCATGCTGCAGTACTGGCACGACGGTGAGTATGGATTCAGCGGTTTGGACGGCACTCCGGGCCACAGTAAGGTTCAGCATCTGGTGACGTTGGCGTCGCCGTTGCGGGGCAATTCGCTGTTTGGTCTGCTTCCGCTGGTGAGGGCCCTGAAGGTCCCCTACTACCGTTTTGGCTTCACACAACAAGCCTACGATATGACTTCGGGAAGCGAATTCCTGGCCAGACTGAATTTCGGGCCACAGTGGAACAAGGGGGTCCGGGGCAATCCGGGAAGTTGCTACAAACCAGGCGGGCGCAACCAACCGCCCTTCTATCACTCGTTTACAGGCGACGGATACGGCTTCATGGATGGCGCTGTGACGCACGACGCCACTCGGTGCCATGGGGTGCCGGGAAGCGACGTTCTGCTGTCGGCCGACCAGCAGGCCATCGTTTACGAAACGCCAGGAGGAGAGTGGACGGAAGACGGGTCCATTCCTGGGGTTCGGCGGATGGTTCACGTACCGGAAGACGTGGTGGGACGGTATGTGACCGAGGACAAATGCAAGGCCTTGACCCGGTGGATTACGGAGCACCTCGAGCCCGACGTACCCCTGGTGTTTGTACACGGCAGTTATCTGTTTCGAGGATTTGCCGACCTTTCGTGGCGGGTGGTCGTGCATCGGCTGACCGGCGAAGTTTCCGGTTGGCCGGCACGATATGTAAGAGGCGAATCGGGTCCACATCACCCTTGACTAGGCGCGTCACGGGTAGTAGCGCGGATCCCAACCCACAGAGGTCTTGCGGAGGAGCGGATGAGATTTCGGGCGGTGTGTTTGGCTTGGATTTCGTTGTTTGTTGTGTCGACGGCGTGGGCCGGGGTCAAGACTGAAGAGCGTGGGGCCAGGGTGAACCCCACTACGGCCAAGGACTGGATGCCTCACCCCAGCAAGGACGACTATTACACCGAATCTTGGACGACGGTAATCAGGGCCGATGGAGGCCAGATTCTATACGTAAGCCTGTTGACAACAAATATCGGAGTATTTAAGGGCCAAGCAGCGGTAAGCGTTTCGTACACTGCACCGGGGAAAAAGGGGCAACATTTCAAATGGGAGTATGAGCCGGATCAATTCAAGGCCGATTCGGGTTCGGGTGCCATTAAGGTGGGCGGGAACAGCATCACGTTGAAGGGCCGAGACGCCCGGTTGGTGATCAAAGAGAAGGACTTTGCCCTGGATGTGACCGTGAAAGGCTGGGTTGATGGCGTGCAATTCTATTACGGTCGCACCGATGTGGACCGAGCCGACAACCAGTGGACGGCCACCTGGTTCCACGTTCCAAGAGGCGACGTCACGGGCAGCGCCACGGTGGGGGGCAAGAGTGTATCCATGGCCGGAGCCGGCTATGTGGATCATATGGTTCAAAACGTGTTGGGTGGAGATTACTCAAGTCGGTGGTGGGCCCTGCGCCACTTCGGGAAGGACCACACGGTGATTGCCATTGCATATCGAGCCAAGAAGGATGCGGGCGGTGGCCTGTGGCTGCGCACCCTGATTGTGGATCGCTCCAAGGTCTGGCTGGTCACCGACAAAGGCAAACTGGGCGGCTCGGCCGCTGCCTCAGATCCCGAAGGCTACAAATACCACACGGTCTTTTCGCTGGAGTCTGGGGAGGGCGGGGTCACGGTCAAAGGAGACTACAAAGGAGGCAAATTCCACGATCGTGTCTCGATCATGGAAGAACTTCCCTGGGCTCAGAGACAGGTGGCCAAAATGGTGGCCGGCAATCCCATCGCTTATCGGATGGAAGGCATGGGAAAAGTCCTGCTAACCTTGCCCGGGGTTGGTGAGGTGACCGTGGAGGGCCCCGTATTGTTGGAGACGTTTGTGTTTTCGGAGTAGCGATTTTGCGAAGTAGTGCTTTTGCCAGGTGGGGTGTGTTGCCCGAGCATCTTCGGGACTGGAGGAGCGGACCGATGAGAGAGAACCATGGGACGGTTGGGGGACTGGCGCGCTGGCGGGCCGGCTTCCGAAGGGGGGCTGGACTGATTCTGGCGGGTGCGGGCCTGCGGATTGTGGGCCTTTGGATCGTGTTT
>CAYTWV010000697.1:0-2396 GCA_964442235.1 uncultured Myxococcales bacterium
GGTCACGGCCCGCTGCCAGATCCAGTCGTCGGCCCGAGCCGTTACCATACGGGTCTTATTGACGGGGACCGTTCCACACATCTGAAGTGTGGAGCCGGGAGTCAACGTCTCTTCCTCCAGACACTGCTCCAATGCCACCTCCACGAATGGGGCGGCCCCTTCACAGTCATCCGACAGAACAACCAGTACACCGCACCGGTCCGGTGGGCACTGTGTCTTGGTGCAGAGTTCGCAGTCGCTCAAGCACAAAGGCTCTCCTTCCTGCTCCGCACAGCTTGAGGCCAACATTCCGGCCAGTAACCAAGAAAACGCCAGTCGACGCATGGCAAACCCCTTGCAGCCCGCTCCCGGGCGTCCTACAATGCCACACGCATTGATGTTTCTCAAGGAGGAACCCAGCATGCCTACATTCGGACAACCAATGCTCGCCTTCCTCGGCAATCTCGGGGTTCCGGAACTGCTCCTGATTCTGGTCATTGTCCTCCTTCTTTTTGGCAGCACCAAGTTGCCTCAACTCAGTCGGTCGCTTGGGCGCTCGATTCGAGAGTTCAAAGAGGAAATGCGAACAGGTGATGAGAAAACCAACGGCAAGAACTCCGGACCGGACTCCAAGGATGGAGACGGAGAACACAAAGCCTAGGCTCCGTTTTACCCCCATTCCCGTTGCCTCAGAACAACCGGTCCGGACTTTGGGCGGTGGATTTTGCCCTGTGGCCAATTCCGTCTATGATAGCAAAGGAATCGTATTGTGCGGAGGAGCCTCCATGATGCCAACCCAAAGCAATTCCTGGTCGCCTGGTTCGCGTGACCCACTTTTGGGCAGCAGCAAGGCACTCGAAAGCGATTCGTTTCGAGGCGCCTGGACGTGCGGAGTTCGAATGGTGGGCGTGTTGGGGTGTTGTTTCATGACCCTGGTCGGGTGCAAAGTGGAAGAGGCCCAAGGGGTGAAGGTGGTCACGACCAATTCGCCACCCCCTCCCGGTCCACGGCCCGAGAAAGGAATTGTGATTCAGGACGAATCCGACGCACAACACAAAGACATGGTGGATGACGAAGAGAGCCTGGAAGCGTTGGCCCAGCGACAGAAAAGCAAGAAGACCGTATTTGTGAAGCCCGGCGAGACAATTCAACTTTTCTCAGATTGGAGTTCCATCGTCCCCGAGGATCTCATGGCCTTGAACGACGGAAAGCCCTTTCGATACGGCCAGAAGTGGGCCATGTCCCTGACCGCTGCCGAATATGATGAGTTTGAACGTAAGCGAAAAGAGCATTGGGACAAAAAAAAGAACGACTTTTATGCAAAATACGACATAAAGCTAGTCGAGTATTCTGTGAAGCGATCAGATACCATGGAAAGTATCGCTCGCAAAAACAAGGTTGATTTGTGGTTTTTGGCGATTCACAACCCATCCATTGACCCATATAAATTGTCGATGGGGACAGAAGTTTTCATCCCCGTCTTGATGAACCGCAAGAAGGCCCCCGAGGACGCCCCCCCGGCTGACGGCGATGGAGCAGGCGGTTCAGCAGAGGATTCCAAGAAGGGCAAGGCCAGTAAGAAGGACGGCAAGGCCGCCAAGGAAGGCTCGGAGAGACCCACGGCGGGTGATGGAGCAGCGGAGGACGGCGTTCCCGTTGTGGTGAAAAAGGGGGAGTCGCTGAACCTCTACACCAAGTGGGGCGGGTTCACCATGGAGGATCTTGAACGGCTGAATCCCGGCCTGTCCAATCGAATGCTGCGAGAGGGAGACACGGTTCGTCTGCCACTGACTGCCGAGCAGATGGACGAATTCCAGAAGAAGCGAGGCAAGGGTAAACGGGCGAAGCCCACGTTGACTCCTCCTGGCGACCTGCCTCCCAAGGACGCCAAAGAGACCAAGGAGCCGTAGAATCGGCTCTTGGCTCCGGTCTGGCTGACACATTCCATCCGATTTTGAGTCAAGCTATTCGCGGGAATCCGATGCTCGTCTGGTTGCGGTCAATCCAAGCCAGACCACACTTCCAAGCACTCTGTCAAGGGAGGTGGACGACGAAGCCAAACAGTCGGACTGCCCCGCAGCGCCGTCGGCTTGGAGTCCCACACTTCCTTCGTCCAATTGAATCGGGGTATGCGGGTTCGACATGATGGCAACGCTAGAGGGCCCTCGAGTTACATAGAATTTGGACCCCGCAAGAGTCACCCAGGTTGGGCCCGCCTCGTGCTGGTCGTCGTAAGGCTTCAAAGGCCGCAGGGGCAGGCAGCCGCTGCCAGAAAAACAGGCAGAGCCAGCCCGAAACCAGTAGGTCTCTCCCGGTAGGGCAAGTACCCGAAACAGTCCGGCTTGTGTCTGGTCGTCACAACGAACGGCGACCCAATCGCCACGCTGCACAGCGTTTGGCAATTTGCGAACCCAAAC
>CAYTWV010000698.1:0-650 GCA_964442235.1 uncultured Myxococcales bacterium
TTCTTCGAGACGCCCGCGTGGAGCTTGAGCATGGGGTGGGTGTCCTTCTTGAGGTGGGAGGGTGGATGGGAAAAGCGACGGGCGTGGGTGCAGCGAGGCTTGGGCACCTCCGCCACACTCCACGCCCGTCGCTTCATGGGGTCGCGGTCTTCGTCGAACCAGAGTGCCAGCAGCAGGTCACGCCGCGCGGGCCACCTGCTTCTTCGGGCTGGACTTCACGCTGCTCTTCCGGCGGCGGGCCTTCAGCTCGCTCTTAAAGAACGGCTCCCGGCAGCCGAACCCGAGGGCGTCCCAGTCGACCGTGCCCGATTCCGGGAGGTCGACGAGGAGCACATCGAGCAGGTTCTCCGGCTCCGGGCCAGCATCGTCGGGGCCGGTCAGCGAGAAGCCGCGGCGGGCGATCTCGCGGGAGTCTTCGCCGGTCTTGCGGGCCACGGCGTCGAACAGGTCGCGGTCGGACATGGTTCTCGGTCTCCTGGGAGAGTGGGAATCTGGGGACGGGACACGGACTGGGAAACACCGGCGGCCAACGCGGCGAGCCGGAAGAGGGAAAGCACACCCGGCAGCCAGAGGGGCGGACGGGGAGAAAGAGAAGGCCGCCAGCGGGGATGGGTTGGGAGCGGCAAGCGAGGGGTGGGGCGGGGCCGGGG
>CAYTWV010000698.1:660-2395 GCA_964442235.1 uncultured Myxococcales bacterium
CCCCCCGGGAGGCAGGGGGGGGGGGGGGGGAAAAAGAGAGGGCCGCAGGGGGGGGGGGGTGGGGGGGGGAAGGGGGGGGGGGGGGGGGGCCGGGAGGTCAGGCCCGCGAATCAGGGCCGAACCCGGACGGGGTGCGCTCGTTGTCGATCAGCGGCGGCCGATCGAAGCGGGGTGGCCCTCCCGGTTGAGGCATGCGAGGCAAGGGTGGATATACTGCATCGAGCGCCCGTTAACGCATCGGCGACTGGGGTGTCGAATCGCCGCAACCCATTGCCTGGAGGGCGGTTGAGGCCGGACTCCGCCTGCGGCCGGTGGTGCGTTAACACGCAGGCGTGGGTGGTTATACAGACCGTATAAATACGAGTTCGCCCCAAGAGAATTGCGATGTCGTGGTTCAATCATAAAGTCAATCTGACGCTCGTTGATGACGCCACCGGGGCTGTATTCGCATCGTCGATGATGCCGCCAAACGACCTTCCCGACTCGTTCCAAATCGATACCACACTGCATCTCGGCGACGACGATTGGTCGGTGGTTCTCGCTGAGCCGGAGACGAAGGCTGAATTCACGAAGTCTGGCAAACTGACGCTGCGACTTCGAAAAGTCAAGATGATGGCTCCCGAGGCAATGTCGTTCAGCCAATTGGATATTACTGATCGCTTCGACGACAACCAGAACCTTGGTGCGGATGAATGGATTACTACAAGACCACTGAACGCAACAATCGACAACCCGGAAGCATCCGGGCTTCCACCACGCGATGCCGATTCGGAAGAAGTCTATCGAGTTGCGTCTACGTTGTCTGAAATGCGTGAATCAATCCCAGTCGAAGGCGATGGT
Organism: uncultured Myxococcales bacterium; assembly: GCA_964442235.1. Lineage (GTDB taxonomy): Bacteria > Myxococcota_A > UBA9042 > CAIXZC01 > CAIXZC01 > CAYTWV01. The sequence continues at coordinate 1,501 of CAYTWV010000698.1, forward strand.
GTGTACTGTCCGATATGCCATGTCGCCAACATTGACATTGGAAAACTACGGACGCCATGTCCACAGTGCGGTCGGGGGCTACTTAAGTTCGGATGGACGTGACGACGGGCGAACAAAGCGGTGAACGGGAGCCGCCGATGACGCGGATTTTGAAATCATAGATTTGTGGCGGCGGCCCCGTTACCGCCGTCGTTCTGTCGCTAAGAGAAATGCATGATTCGCACATTCGCGAAATGGCTCGGCATGCTTCTCTATGTTCCCTTCATCGTACTCCTGCTGCCGTTCATCGCATTGGGCGTTGGAATAATTTTCACAAATGCCACGATCAGCGGCCTGTTTCAGCGGGCTCGTTGGCTACGTGATCTCCGTCGCAACGGGCGCGCAAGACCAGCGGCAGAAATGCTCGACACCGCAACCAGCGGTACGCTCATCGTTGATTGCCCAGGATTCAACTTCAGGGCGACGCAATGTTGGTGGACGAATGAAGACGTTCGTGAACTATCACCGGTGCCAGTTCCAACTGATGACGACCGAATTGAACTCTGCAAACAAACGAAAGAAACGACGGTTCACGAGTTTGATCTGTGGTGCTGGCAACGATATATTTCACCTGATACCGGTTCTGCGATACTTGTGACGCCGCCGCACCACGGCGAGACAATGGCGGCCAAAATACGCGAACGACAACCGGGATTGGAACGCGTGATGTCGTGGTCTGCGATCCCCGCAATGCGGTCGCTCAACCACCACGCGACAGAACAAACGGATGAACGCGAGCCGGGTTAGGCCGGATGGCTCGCTTCGCTCGGCAACGTCAACTCCCGGCCGCGTTATCCGAAACGTTATGCGGACTCCTTCAGGACTTGATGGTGGCTGTGCCATTGGGAGCTGGATG
>CAYTWV010000699.1:0-2392 GCA_964442235.1 uncultured Myxococcales bacterium
CGCTGTTCCCAGTGTGCAGAACCGTTCAGGTTGTCTTCGGCGGGGAGAGGCGTAATCCATGATAGGTAGGGCCCAACTACTTCAGGATTTGGCCTTCAAGGGCATGGAACTGCCCGAGCAGTTGGCCATCACCACCATCGAGTTCGATTCGCGCCGCCTGGCATCGGGCTGCCTCTTTGTGGCCCTTCGGGGCAGCAAAGTAGACGGACACTCGTTTGTCGCCGAGGCCGCTCGCCTTGGGGCCGCCGCCGTCGTAGTCGAAGACGCTTCCGTCGTTCCCCAGGGCTTCCCCTTCATCCTGGTTTCGGATACCCGGGCCGCTCTGCCTCTGCTGGCTCGCAATGTCTATCGCTTCCCCACCCGGCGCCTCCGCCTGGTTGGCGTCACGGGCACCAACGGCAAAACCACCGTGACCTATCTGGTTGAGAATCTGGCTCGCTCCTGCGGCGTAAGTGCCGGCGTCATCGGCACCATCGACGCTCACTTCGGCGACGTGGTCATTCCGTTGGTCAACACCACCCCGGAATCCGCCGAGATGCAGCGCCTGCTGGCCAAGATGGCCGACGCAGGAGTTGTGGTGGCAGCGGCCGAAGTCAGCAGCCACGGCATCGCTCTGCATCGGGTGGACGGTCTGGAATTTGCCGTCGTGGTCTATACCAATCTTTCGCAAGACCACCTGGACTTCCACGGAACCATGGAGGCCTACGGGCAGGTCAAGAAGCAACTCTTCACCGAACTGCTGCCCGCCAGCACCCAGAAGCTGGGCGCCGTAGTCAATCTGGATGATGCACTGGGTCTGGACATCGTGGCTTCCGTCCCCTACCCCGCCCTGGGATACAGCCTGAAAGCCGGTAACGGCCAGTTGTGGGCCGAAGAGTTGACCTTCGGGTTTGACGGGCTCTCCTTTGTTGCCGTGGGACCGTTCGGGCGCCTGCCCATCACCTCGAAGCTGGTCGGTCGACACAACGCAGCCAACATCTTGGCGGCCCTGGGCGCTGCCTGGCTGCTGGGTCTGGATGTGGCCAAAGCGGCCCATGGCCTTCGGGATATGCCGTGTGTCAAGGGCCGGCTGGACCAGGTCAATCACGAACTTGGATTTGGCGTCTGGGTCGACTATGCACACTCCCCCGACTCTCTGGAGAAAGTGCTCTTGGCCCTTCGAGAAGTGGTGCCCGGCCGCATCTTTACGGTGTTTGGCGCCGGCGGCGACCGTGATCGAAAGAAGCGTCCCCTCATGGGCCAAATGGTAGAAAGTCTTTCGGATTTTCTGGTTGTGACTTCAGACAACCCCCGCTCAGAAAGTCCCGTCGCCGTGATCAGGGAAATCGAGGCAGGCGTGTCAGAGGATACTCTGTTCCACCGCACCCTGACGATTCCGGACAGGGCCATGGCCATCGAGGCTGCAATCAGCATGGCCCGCCCCGGTGATGGCGTACTTATTGCCGGGAAGGGACATGAAAACTACCAAATCATTGGTTCGACGGTGCATCATTTTGATGATCGTGAAATAGCCTTGTCGGTATTGAAACGTCTGGCAGCGAGGAACGCATGAATCTGGCGTCGGAACAGATTGCAGGGCTCACGGGCGGGCGTCTGGTTGGCACGGGCAAACGGGTCGTACGGTTTGCGACCAACGACCACCGCACCATCACCGAGTCCGGGTTTCTGTTCTGCTGTTTTGCGGGTGCCAGCGCTGACGGGCATTTCTTCCTGGCTCATGCGGTCCAGGCCGGCGCCACGGTGGCTCTGGTGGATGAAGCGAAGCTGGACAAAGTAGCCGGGCTGGCTCCCGTAGTGGATCTGGTCGCCGTTCCCGACGTGCAGGCAGCACTTTGGACCCTGGCAGTGGCTTGCCGAGACGCCTATTCCGGCCCTTGTCTTGCCACCACCGGTTCCGCTGGCAAAACCACCACCAAGAACATGCTTCGGGCGATTTTGAGTGGCGCTTTGGGCGACGGCCTCTCGACCAAGGGCAACCACAACAATCTGTTGGGTGTGCCGTTGACCTTGATAGGCCTCTCCTCGGACCATGCCTTCTTGAACCTGGAACTGGGAAGCAACGCTCCGGGAGAAATTCCGACGTTGGCGGGCCTGGCCAGGCCGCAGATTGCGATTATCACCGCCGTCCTGGAAGCCCACCTTCAGGGGTTTGGCTCTTTGGACGGTGTGTTGAGAGAAAAGGCATCCTTGGGTCACGCTGCCGGAGAACAGGGCGTGGTCGTGATTCCCTCCTATGACCCCCGACTTGCGGGCCACGTGTTCCCCGGCAAAAGAGTGACGTTCGGTTACGACGTACACGACGACCTTAGGATTGTTGACCAAGAAGAGACCGTGGATGGTTGTGCGGGCACTTTCCGTTATCAGGGCCGAGATATGGCAGTGAAACTGAATG
>CAYTWV010000700.1:0-2392 GCA_964442235.1 uncultured Myxococcales bacterium
GAAACAGCCCCAGACCTGCCCCCAACATCAACAGCACACCCCCCAATTCCACCAGCGGGCCATAACCACCAACCACCTCCCCAACCCCGCCCAACCCCAACGCCTGAATCCCAAAGGCCTCCCCAATCAACGTCAACGCCTGAGGCAGCAGAAGCAGAAGGCCCAACACGACGGCCGTGTGAATTGACCCCGACAACGGATCTTCGAAGATCTTCCGCTGAAACACTCCATGCCGCACAACACGACCGTCACCCCCGCCCAGAGAGCCCACGTCCACACTGCGCAGCACCCTGAGCACCCTTCGGTGTGACCAGTACCCCATGAATGCCAGCACCAGGCTACCCCCAAGCAGAACCAGCATCATCATGGCATCCTGCGACATTAGTTACCCTCCGTCGGAACAAAACGATACCAGACCTCGTGAATCGGGGTGCCCAGCGAGCGACAAACCCGCTCCCGATCCGTCTCCGGAGTGGGGTAGGGGGCCTCAACCAAACAGTGCAACTCTGGAACCGACGCCATCGCCTGGCCCGCCAACTCCATGACCAGGGGAACGTCGCTTCGCACCAACACCGTGGCACCGGGCCGCAATAAAGGCAGCAACTCCTGCAAAAATGTCTCGTCCAAAAGACGCTTTTTATGATGCTTCTTTTTCCACCAAGGGTCCGGAAACATCACAAATACCCCATCAAAACTTCGTTCCGGCAACGTCGTCCCGAACAAAGCCCGTACATCCCCAAGTAAGACACGAGCATTCTGCAATTCGGCCTTCTGCAACCGCTGTAACGCCGAAAAACAAAGCCCCTTGCGAACCTCTACCCCCACCATACGGCTGTCGGGATACATCTTGGCCAGCTCGGTCAAAAACCGCCCGCGCCCGAACCCTATCTCCAGAAAGACCGGGCCGCTTCGGGCCAGAAATCCATCCAGAAGCCCCCGATCCGCATCCACTCGCATCACATCCAGAAACAGCGGATGCTCGATGCTTACCCCCTTATCCACTTGCGCCTTGATCCCCGGGTCTCCACCCACAAGACCCCGCTGCCTGCTGCGCTTGCCCTCTTCCCCTGCCATGACTCTCTCCCTGGACTGCCTAGAGAAATCGATGCTTCGAAAACAACTGGATCTCGCTTTCCAACCGAACTCCGCTGGTCGACCAGACCCGCTCTCGAACCTCTTCCATCAATGCCATCACTTCCGCTGCCGTCGCAGCCCCGACATTCACGATGAATCCTTTGTGTTTCTCCGATACCATCGCATCGCCGCGCCGCAATCCCCCGCAGCGCGCCTCTTCAATCAGTTTCCCCGCATAATTGCCCACCGGCCGCTTGAACACCGACCCGGCACAAAAAGCGTCCGCAGGAAATTTCGACCGACGCAAACTCCGAAGAGCCTCCATCTTCTCTCGAATCGCCCCCCGTTCCCCAACCTCGGCCCTAAGACGCATCGAGAGGATCAGCCCCGGTTCAGAGTGAAACCGGCTCGTCCGGTACCCCATGGCCATTTCCTCGATACCCGTCACATGCACCACGCCCGAGCGATCCATCCACGTGACGTCCACGATGCTGTCCTTCATCTCCCCGTCGTTGTTGCCGGCATTCATGTACACCGCCCCACCGGCTGTGCCAGGAATATCGTACACCCACTCGAATCCCGTAATCTCCCACTCCAGTGCCGAAAGAGCCAGCCGCTCGTCGCACACTCCTGCCTCACACAGAAGAAGGCCGTCTTTCAATTCCAGCTTGCCCAATCCGGAGACCGTCCGAAGAACTACGCCGCGCAGCCCCTCGTCAGGAACCACCACATTCGACCCGCCACCCAGTACCCACAAGGGCACTTCGAGACGGCCACACTCCTCCACCACACACCGCACATCGGACTCGCCTAACGGCTCTAACAGCACGTCCGCAGCGCCGCCTATGCCAAATGTAGTGAACTCTGACAGGGGTTTATTTAGGTGAATCGCACCATGAAAGTGCCGGCGGAATGCGCCGACCGCACGCTCTAAGGGGGTCACGCTCCATCCACTCCCTACCGGCGGCTGTACTTCTTGTAAATCGGGTCCTGTTCCGCCAGCTCTCTCCTCAGGACCTTGCCGACCGTAGTCTTGGGGATCTCGTCGCGGAATTCAATGTATTTCGGCACCTTGTAGTGAGTCATGTTCGCTCGGCACCAGGCCAGAAGCTCCTCCTCGGACAACTTCCCCTTGGAGTCGGGCTGCAACACCACCCAGGCCTTGATAGACTCGCCAGTCTCCGGGTCCGGAAGACCGTGAACAGCCACCTCGCTTACCATCGGGTGGCCCCCAACCAACTCCTCAACCTCTTTGGGGAACACGCTGTAACCCTTGTATTTGATGAGCTGCTTCTTGCGGTCCCGCAGCGTCACTTGC
>CAYTWV010000701.1:0-2387 GCA_964442235.1 uncultured Myxococcales bacterium
TATTCGCCAACGCACGGAACAGACCCAAGGGGTGGTCAAGACGGCCAACCTTTGCGTCGCCCATTCCGGGGATGAACTGCCCAAACTGCTGGTTCGGGTTCTGGAGCGTGTGGCTCCGGTCCGAATGGCCAAAGTTGAACTGACCGACCTTGCCGAACGCATCGCCTCGGATCCGGATCTGGGAAACTCCGGTGCCCCTCTGCCAGGCGCTGCGGAACATGACCGACGCCCAAGATTTCTGCTGGACACCTGGGGCGAAGGGGATGCCTTTGCCGACTTTTTTGCCGGTGGCGAATTGGCCAGAGGTCAACTGGATTCGCTGGACCCCACGGGCCTGTTCGTGTTTGTCCAGCACTCGGACGCCGAGTGCAATTTTGTCAATCCGCACGCCATCGCACCCGTGATTTCTCTGGTGAATTTCCCGTGGGATGAGCGATATCGTGCGATGCGGCGCCCGAACATCACCAACATGCCCGGAAGCGACGGCGGCGGCGAAATGTTGACGACGGACCTGACCGAGCACGATGTAATTATGGGCAGCACGGAAAAGGTTGCAAAGGTATTGGAGAAAGGAGTCGAATTATCCAAGAAACTGGGTAAGACACTATTTTTCAGCAACACATGTGTTCCCACCGTCACAGGCGAAGACGTAGAGAGTCTGGTCAAACATTGCCAAGCGAATTGTGACTGTCCCATGCTCTACCTGACCGTCACCCCCCGCTCCATGGTCAACGTCTTTCGAGACGTGCTGGTGACTCGGCGTGTGGAAGCCGAGAAGGCTGCCGGAGAGGTAAAAGACCCCGTCATCAACTTGATTGGGATTCCCGAAAACGACTCCCACGCGGATTTGGTGGAGTTGCTGGAGCAGGCTGGCATCCGGGTGAACATCACGTTGATTCCGAACCTGGAGATCCCACGAGTCGAACGCATGGGGCAAGCCGCACTTAACGTCTTCCAACTGAATACAACTTGGCAGCATCTGTACGATCAATTACTTATTGATTCTAGGATGAAGTCCATTACGCCTCCCCCACCCTACGGCGTGGAAGGGACTCGGGAATGGCTCAAGACCATTTCGGACTCGTTGGAGGGAAGCGGCAGCAGGGACTTGGACCGGGCATGGGAGGCGTACTGGGAACCGCATCGAAGCCAATGGGAGACGGCCAGAGCCGAGGCCGGCAAGTACCGACTGGGCATGGTTTTGCGGGCCAGAGAGACCCACTACCTGAGTCGGCCGGGCCACACCTGGGGGGTTCCGCTGGTTCGTTTGTTGGAGGAAATGGGTTACTCTCTGGACATACTGGTCTTGATGGATTCCCGAGATCAAGCTGCCAAGGCAAGCAAGGACATTCTGGCCACATTTGGTCATCCCGAGCGCCACAGCATCAAGGGATTCAACTCTCTTGAGATGTTGTTGGACAGGGTGCAGGCCAGTCCGTCTCAGGCGTTCTTGACCTATCACTTCTTTGATTGGCGGGTGACCCAAGGCGGCAAGAACATGTTCTCGCTGCAGCACATCGAGGCAGGGCCGCTGGGGGCGGTCAGAACCGTCGAGCGAATCAACTCGATTTGTCGCACGCCGTTTTTCCAGAAATACGGACGGTTCTTGAAACGAACGCCCGAGGGTCTTCGACGCCCCCAAGGCGAGGGGGTGGAGTAATGGACATCCGAGCATGGAAGAAGCGTCTGGTGAAAGAGGCATTGGAGGACGTCGGAAGGCAGGACACCTCCACAGACGAGTATCGTCCCAGGGTTGGGGGGTCGTATCTTGTGGGGGTCTATCTGGCCGCCAATGCGGTGCGGGACGTGCGGTTGGTGATCGAAGGTCCTGACTGTGCCTACATGAAGACTCAGTACGTTCAGGGTAATCACGATATCTTGAGCACGGTGACGAGTGTTTCGGGGTTCCATCGAGTGGTAAACACGGCGTTGCACCCGGCGGTGATGACCCAGTCTCGAGAAGAGCCGTTGCAGCAGATGGTGGAGCGGGTGGCAAGTCATCCGTCCACAGCGGGGGTCCTGATTTCGTCCATGCCCATGGCCTTTGTGACCGGCGCCGATTACGAACGTCTGTGCCGAAACGTACAGGTGGCAACGGGCAAAGACGTGGTGCATGTGCGTGGGCTGTCGCTGCAAGGCGATTGGCTGGACGGGTATGAAGAGACGTTGCGTTCATTGGCCAAACAGTTGCCGATGCCCGAATTGGCGGGGCCACCGGACCCCAAACGGGTGGCCGTGGTCGGATTACTTTGGGACCGAAACGAATACGATCACATCGCCAATCTGGTGCAGATTCGGGAGATGGTTGGTGAAGCGGGGCTGGATTTGTCCTCGGTGTGGCTTTCGGGGGGGCCTTGGGCTGAACTGAAGCAGGCGCTGACGGCGGG
>CAYTWV010000702.1:0-2373 GCA_964442235.1 uncultured Myxococcales bacterium
CCTCTCGATGCATTCGGACTGGCGCTTCGTGGTGGAGATGCTCCGGGCCGGTGCTTGCGCCTATTTGCTCAAGCAGAGCGCCTTTTCCGAGTTGGACCTGGCCATCAAAGCCGTCCTGAACAACCAGACGTACCTCAGTCCACGAATTGCCTCTTCAGTGGTGGATACCTTCGTCCGACGGACTCAGCCGGCCCCCGACTCGGGTCCCTTCGAACTGCTGACCCCGAGAGAACGCCAGGTATTGCAGCTCTTGGCCGAGGGCCTGACCACCAAGCTCATCGCCGACCGCCTGGGCACCTCAGCCAAGACGGTGGATGCCCAACGCAGCCAGGTCATGTCCAAACTCAACATGCACAGTATTGCCGAACTCACTCGCTATGCTATCAAAGAGGGCCTCACCCAACTTGACTGAAGTGCTTTGCATTGAGCGATTGCTAAACAGGTTCGATAAGGCCGCCCATAGGCAGCGCATTCGGGCGTCGTAGCCTCTAACATAGGCTTTCATCGAATTCGTATAAGGCGATCAGTACGTCTTCCACCCTGCGGAATGCCTCGACAACCGCCGGATCAAAATGCCTCCCCGCACCTTCGCCAATAATCGCAGCGCACTTTTCGTGTGGGAACGCCGGCTTATAGGGCCGCTTGGTCCGCAAGGCGTCATAGACGTCTGCCACAGCCATGATCCTGGCTGCCAGGGGGATCTCGCACCCGACCAGGCCATCTGGATAGCCCGTACCATCCCATTTCTCATGATGCGAACGAGCTATGGCAATTCCCATCTGCAAAAAGACATTACGTGGGTACCTTGCATGCACTGATTGCAGTGTATCAGACCCAATAACAGAATGGGTCTTCATCACGTTAAACTCTTCAGCCGTGAGCGGGCCAGGCTTGAGGAGAACACTATCCGAGATTCCTACTTTGCCGATATCGTGGAGCGGAGCCGCATAGTATATGTTTTCGATGAACATGTCATCTATCCGGTCTGCGTACCGCAGGTGAGTTCTCAATGTCACTGCCAGCACCTTGCAGCACGATTGGGTACGTTCTATATGCCCACCCGTATCATCGTCACGCGATTCGGTAAGCTTAGACAAAGCCAGGATGGTGGCCAATTGCGATTCTGAGATCTCCCTGACTTTCTCTCGAACCAGGGCCTCGAGCCTCAGGCTGTGGGTCTTCAGGTCGGTCTGGAACTTCCGCAGTCCCAGGTGCGTCTGGACCCTCGCCCTGATTTCCTCGAACTCGAACGGTTTGGTGACATAGTCGACGCCCCCAGCAGAGAACGCCTTGACCTTGTCTGGGGTGTCTGCCAACGCGCTGATGAAAATCACCGGAATCTCGTTCAGCTCGTCATTGGCCTTGAGGCGTTTGCACACCTCGAAACCGTTCATTTCCGGCATGTTGATGTCCAGGAGGATTAGGTCCGGGGGCTTCTTCGCCGCGGCGTTCAACGCCATCTGGCCTCGGGGAAAGGCCAAGACACGGTACCCCTCTGACTGCAGCATCTCCCCCAGAAGTTTCAGATTGGCCGGTGTATCATCCACAACCATGATCGTCGCCTGTCCAGCTTCCTTAGCCATTGTCACCCTCTTCTTTATTGAGCCATTCTTCGAGCTTCGTGTAGTCGTAGTCGTTGGCAAGGGCCCGCAACCCGGTGGCCGCACTCGGGTCAATGGCTTCGGCCGCCAGGATCAGTGGAATCAGGCGCATGGTGTCGCCCTCCTCGACGGCTTGCCTCATCGCCAGAATCAGTTTCCGCGGCAGCGAAGACAAACCGGCCGGGGCCTTTCGCTCGCCCCTTCCTCTGCCGAAGGCCAGCGCTTCCTCCATATGGACATAGCGCAAGCCAAGGGCCGACCCCAGAGCGGCAAAGAGTTCCTCGGGCCGGAACGGCTTCCGAAGGTACGCATCCACTCCGGCGGCAAGCACTTGTGCCTGCTGGTGTTCGAAGGCGCTTGCGGTTATGGCGATGATGACCGGCTTCTTTCCCGAATCCGAATCCGATTTTCTCAAGCGACGAGTCGCTTCATAGCCATCCATGATGGGCATGCGCATGTCCATAAGCACCGCATCGGGGGCCCAGCGTTCATACTGCTCCAGGGCCTCGAGACCATTGCTGGCCTCGCAAATGTCAAACCCCACAGGTTTCAGCAGTTCGCACAATACCAAGCGGTTGGACTCCATATCGTCGACCACCAGAAAAACCAAGTTGTAGTGCACTGTTGTTCCCCTGCGGCTTCGTTAGGAAGGGCTGCTGGCGCGATTCTGACACTCTAATGTCAATCCTGCAGCGCCGCGTACACCAGATTGCTAAACAGCGGGCGGTAGTAGTCACGCCGGTTGGGGGCCTGGTTCATCAGAATGGCGAAG
>CAYTWV010000703.1:0-1463 GCA_964442235.1 uncultured Myxococcales bacterium
TCTGGTCGAGCTGGCGCCACCGGCAGTCTCCAAGGTGGTGGGAACCGGAATCGAACTTCTGGCGGCAGTCCCAAGCATCATCTATGGCATGTGGGGGCTGTTTGTATTTGCGCCGTTCATGGCCGAATACGTTCAACCGGCCCTTCAAAGCGCCTTTGGATTCCTTCCCCTATTCTCTGGCCCTCCCATGGGCCTGGGCATGTTAACGGCGGGGGTCATCCTGGCTCTGATGATCCTGCCCTTTATTGCTTCCACCATGCTGGACGTCTTTCGGATGGTCCCTCCGGTCATCAAGGAGGCTGGCTTCGGCCTTGGCGCCACCACCCTGGAAGTGACTCGAGACGTGACGGTCCGTTATGGAATCAACGGCCTGGTGGGAGCCAGTTTCCTGGGCCTGGGCCGAGCCATCGGCGAAACCATGGCCGTCACCTTCGTCATCGGCAACAATCACCGCATCGCTACCTCGCTGTTTGCGCCCAGTAACAGCATCGCCTCTACCCTGGCCAACGAATTTGCCGAGGCCTCGGAGCCCATCTACCTGTCGTCGCTGGTTGCACTGGGCCTGGTGCTGTTCGTGATCACCTTTCTGATCCAGTTGGCCGCACGCTGGTGGCTGAACAGCCTGAAAGCCCGGGTAGGAGGGACCAGATGAAAATTCGAAATCCCCGCCCTCGTCGCCTGGCCAACGGAACTCTGGTCGCCATCTCTATCGCCGCCGCCGCCCTGGGCCTGGCCGCATTGGCCTGGATTCTCTGGACCGTGGCCTCCAGGGGTGCCACCTCGCTCAGCCTCGACTTCTTCACGAAGATGCCCGTTCCCCCCGGAATGCCTGGCGGCGGCATGGCCAGTGCGCTGGTGGGCACCCTGCTCATGACCGGCCTGGCAACCGTAGTGGGAATCCCCATCGGGATGATGGCCGGCGTCTACCTGAGCGAGTTCGGGAAACAAAATAAAATCGCATCCGTAGTCCGCTTTACCGTGAATCTACTCATGGGCATCCCATCCATCATTATCGGCTTGTTTGTATACGCCTTGCTGGTCTTACGTATGGGCTCGTTTTCCGGCTGGGCCGGCGCCACGGCCCTCATGATTCTGATGCTGCCCGTGATTGCCCGCACCAGCGAAGACATGCTCTCTCTGGTGCCCAACGAATTGCGAGAAGCCGGCCTGGCCCTGGGTTCTCCTCGCTGGAAAGTCACCCTCTCCATCATCTTTCGAGCGGCCCGCCGTGGCCTGCTGACCGGCCTGCTTCTTGCTGTAGCCCGAGTCAGCGGCGAAACGGCCCCCCTGCTCTTCACCTCGCTCAACAGCCCCTATTGGCCCGAATCGCTTAACGGGCCCACCAGCAACCTAACCGTCACCATCTTCAACTACGCCATGTCCCCCTATCTGGACTGGCAGCAACTGGCCTGGGGCGCATCGCTGGTCATCATGATCTCGGTGCTGCTTCTGACTTTGGGAGC
>CAYTWV010000703.1:1481-2370 GCA_964442235.1 uncultured Myxococcales bacterium
AAGAGGCCTCCTGCGTTTCCTCCCACCACACAGGCAGCGGCCGCGCCGCCTCGGCCGGCATCGAAGATCTCGGTGTGGAACCTCTCGTTTTTCTACGGAACTCACCAGGCCCTGTTCGAGAACAACTTGGAGATTGCCGAGAAGCGGGTTACTGCCATTATCGGCCCCTCGGGGTGCGGTAAGTCCACCCACCTTCGGGCGTTCAACCGAATCTTCGAACTCTACCGAGATCAGCGGGCCACCGGCGAGATCCTGCTGGATGGCGTCAATATCCTGGACCCCAAAACCGACGTCATCGAGCTGCGCCGGCGGATCGGCATGATCTTCCAGCGCCCTACCCCCTTCCCCATGTCCGTCTTTGATAACGTGGCCTATGGTCTTCGTTTGCACTTCAAACCCACTCGCACCGAGTTGAAAGACAGGGTCGAATGGGCCCTAAAAAGCGCTGCGTTGTGGGATGAGGTCAAAGACAAATTGGGTGCGCCTGGCACGGCTCTTTCGGGCGGGCAGCAGCAGCGCCTTTGTATCGCCAGAGCCATCGCCGTCGAACCCGAAGTGCTTCTCATGGACGAGCCCACTTCTGCCGTGGACCCCGTCGCCACCGCTAAGATTGAGGAACTGATTGCCGGCCTGAAGCACCGCTTCACCATGGTCATCGTCACCCACAACATGCAGCAGGCAGCAAGGGTTTCAGACTTCACGGCATTCTTCTTCCAGGGTAAAGTCATCGAGTTCGGCACCACGGACAAGATCTTCACCAAGCCCGAGTTGAAGCAGACAGAGGACTACATTACCGGGCGATTCGGCTAGACTGCCCAACACGGAGGACCCCATGCATAAACTGCTGGACCGACAGATGGACAAACTGAAAGAGGGACTGACTGATCTG
>CAYTWV010000704.1:0-2364 GCA_964442235.1 uncultured Myxococcales bacterium
AGTCTGAGGGGCAGGAGAAACAGGTCTCGTCGAACTCCGGTTCACAGATGGCGTCGCCACACGCCGGAATGCAGTGGTCGCCGGCGCAGACACGGTCGGCGCTGCAATCCTCCGGAGCACCCCATGTCGGGCAGACCTCTGCGTTGCCCGAACACCGGACGAACGAAAGGGGACCGATACACCGAATCTGGCCCTCGGCGCACCCCTGACATGAGGCTACGTCCTGTGCAACCTCCTGTGTAGCATCCGACGCATCGCCCGGCCGGAACAGGTCGACCTGGGCGACGGCTTCCTTCGTCGTGTCCAAGGGCGCGTCCGACCGGGATGTGGTTTCTCTCAGGTCCAGAGCCTGTTGGGAGTTGCCGGGGCTGCAGCTTGCTCCTGCCAACAACATCAGCAGGGCGAATCCCAAAATCCCCGCTGTGACGCCAGCTTGCGAAGCGAGTCTCATGTGCACCTCCAGGCCGCCTGGTGAGCGACGGCAACCTCCATAGGAGCCTGTAGGGCGTAGTCCATCCGGCTGCGAATTCGCCATGCACGCCATCTGAACACCCCAACATGTAGGCACATATTCATGGGCCGATTATGCCGGGGACTCTGCCCCGAGGCAAGCGAACGATTCAAACCTGTTAAGGGGGTCGTGCTCCGCAAAAGCCCATCCGGCCGGCGTCACGGACTCGACGAACTCCAAATCGTGGTCAGACCGAGAGCCAGGTTGTTCACGGGGATCATAAAAACGGCCCTCGGGCCGGGCGATGTGCTGGTACCAACGGATCAAGCGGCCACGCCAGACACCCGCACCACATTCATCCCGCGCCATATTCAACAAAGACCTTGATAACCCACCTAGGTGAGCTATCATCGATTAGCTATTTCTGATTACGGCAAGGAGGAGTGCTAATGTTTAGACGAGCGCTTGTGGACCTCGGGGTCCTCCTTCTCTGCGTTTTCTGTTTAGCCTCGCCCAGCTTCGCCGATGGCGTTGCGTTGGAGATCGGCGAAGTCGAGACCCTGCCCGAAGCATTGGAGCAGCGCGCCATCTTGTGGCAGACCGGCGAAGGCTGGGACCTGAACATCTGGCCGAGGTTTTCGACCAAGGGCGTGCAGCGGGTCTGGGTCGTACCACTTCCAGTGAAACCATCCCAAATCCAATTGGCAAGCACCCGCCTCTTTGAAGAGTTGGATCTCCTGACTGCCCCGACCTTTGTGGAGGTGTGCCAGGACTACAGTTGCTGTTGTGATGGAGAGTGCGATGTCTCTGAGGGAATGCTCTCCATCGGGGACGCAAGCAGCGACGTGGTCCTGTGGCAGACGGGGAGCGTAGGTAATCTGGACTATGTGGTTCTCTCGGCGACCGACGGCGGATCTTTGCTTGAGTGGCTTGGCGACGAAGGGTACCCACTTGGTCAGCCGATGCAGCAGGCCATCGCTACCCTACAGACCGAAGGCGTCTATTTCTTCGTGGCAAGCCTGGCACCAGAGGTCCCAGCAGACGCCCCCTTCGACCCTGTTCGATTCTCATTGGATGGCTTGGCCCAGCCCGTCTACCCGATGCGCCTTACCCAGCAGGCCATCTCGGACCAACCACTTGCGCTGCTGCTTTGGGTCGTTTCGCCCACGGACATCGGGTACGCACCCTCCAATTTGCCGCACCTGGGAGTGGAAGAGGCGTTGGACTACTGGCCCGTGTTCTACATCGACGATTGTGCCTATACCAGCAGCCCTCAACCGCCTGAAGGATACGCCAATGCCTTGGAATCTTACTTCCAGGAGTCGGGTAGTGTGGCGCTAATGGAGTCCGCCTCGATACTCGCCAGGCAGCATGCCCTCTTCACGTGCAACGTGGGCTATGCCGGGTGCTATGGGCCCGACGGCGAGCCCAGGTACACCCCGGGCTGCGATAGAGGGTTGTTCGGCTGCAGCGATGGTTATGGTGGCAGTTTGGCGCCGCAGTCAGGCTGGAGTGATGAACTTCGGCCGCTGGAAGAGCAATCACTTTTCGTCACAAGGTGGAGCATCCGCTGGTCACCCGAACACGCCCAGGAGGATTTGATGCTGGAGGCCGTCCCGGCCCAGGAACTGTCGCAGAGCAATGTCTACTGCAACGATGCGAATTGTCCGCCCTACGACTGCAACTGCGGCTCCGACGACACCGGTCCCAGGGTCGAGATGGACCAGGGCTGGGTTTACTCTGACTTCGGTCCCTTCCCCGAACCTTTCCCCGAACTTGTGGCAGACGCACCGGCACCTGCCGACCTAGGGCCATCTGACAATGGTACACCCAGCAACCCGGACGTGATGGCCCAGCCCGAGGCCAAGGCCACCTCGTCGGGCTGCTCCGGGTCCCCACTTCGCCCGTTCCTA
>CAYTWV010000705.1:0-2364 GCA_964442235.1 uncultured Myxococcales bacterium
GGGGGCCACAAGGTCTTCGTACAAGCGGCCCGCATCGGGGCCTTTGCCCTGATCGTGGTTGCCTACGACCAGAAGAAGCGGATTCTTTATCCGGAAAACCACGTCACGAAACGGCTGCAGTTGCTCGACATAGCCGCTTTGGGTCATGTCCCCGGTGAAGGCGAACAAGTCGTCCTCCTGGGCCACGAACTGAACCTGTCGAACCAGTTCCTCAAGCAGTTCGGCGTCTTTGGCCGGCGCACCGGTGCCGATATGAACGTCGGTGAACTGGTAGATCACCACCGGCTTGCCTTCGGCATGGCGGGCCGTCCGCTGCAGCCCCACCAGGTGGTGGTAGCTGCCCGTTACATCCAAAAACGCTGGCGTGGTGGCCCGAAACCCTCTTGGCACCGCCACCGACAGCGGAAACGGGTCGTTGGCATCCACATCCCAAGTCACCACACCCGAAGCGTCGGTCTTGAACTGACGCAGCCCGTACACCACGTCGATATCGGCCATGGGGCGTTCGCTTGCCCCCTTCAATCCGTCACCGTCTTCGTCTTCAAAAACCTCTAGCCGGTGACACTCTGGGGCGGCCTTCCAACTGCGGGCTACCCCCGTGCCACGAGCCGCAGGCCACCCGCCCGCAAACGCCAGCAGGTTCTCCATGACCCGCCTGCCAGCCTGCTGATCCGCTGCCTGGACCGCATACGCACACATCTTCTCGGGGCTGGTCGACGTCAAGATATAGGCCCCGTCTCCGTATTCCCCAACCATCAGTAACGGGCTGGCTGTGTTCCCCCCCGCCGTGGCCACAATTCGAAATCCCTCCGCCTCGGCAAACAGGTCCGTGGCACCGGCTATGCTGCTTCCGATGCTGCGCCCTCCACGATCGACCTCCCCCGCCGCCAAATCCGCACCGGTCAAGGCGTTGGGCTCAGCAACCAATGGGTGCGAAGTATCCGCGATCACTGCACTGCGGGCATCTCGGTACCCTCGGCTGGCCTTCAACGATTCCGGAAGCCACGAAAGCGACCCGTCGTCCGCTGCCGTCTGGCCCAGAACCACCGCTACCCCACCCTCTTTCACGAAGGTCGCGATGGCCGTCCCGTTTTTGCCCAGAAATCCACGCCCCTCTTTGGTCGAGGTCAGAAAGGACCCCACCACCAGCGTCCCCGGAGCCTTCAATTTAAGCTTCCCGCCCGCTTTCACCGTGCGGAAGGCCACAGCCAACTTTTTCAGGCAATCCGTCACCCCGGCAAGACCCGAATAGGGATCGTCCACCTCCACCGCAGTCACCGCAGGAACTCCCGAGCGAACCGCCACGGGCCACAGCAAACTGAGGGTCATTACAAGGACTAGAAGTCTTGCCACTGCGGCTCCATCCAGCGACGGCCCCAGTTGGGCCTGCGGGGCTTCTTTCATAAGTTGACAGCGCCCCCGCCGCGGGTAGGCTCTTTTTCCATGAATGCCTGGATTGTGTCAACCTTTGCCTTGTGGTTCCTTGCCGGGATGCCGGCCCAAGAGACTCCTGCACCCTCGCAGGAATTGACCGATTCCCTGGCCAATTGGCTGGAATCGGGCCGGGCCAATGCCCCCAGCATCGTCCAAAACAGTACGCCCGACCTCTTGTTGGCCGCTTTGCCCCAGGCACTGCCCTGGAACCGCCAGAACCAGATGCCCCTGGCCGGCAAAATCCAACTGGAACACACGTACTATTTGTACCAGTTACCTGAAGGATATAACACAAACCGGCCCTGGCCCGTAATCTTGTCGTTTCATGGAACCCCCATGCGGCACTGTGAACGTGTCCACAAAGTCTATTGGAAAGGCGACCCCGCAAAACAGGGCTATATCCTGATCTCCCCAAACCTGGACCATGGCCAGTGGCACCGAGAAGGCGACCCCGCCGTCAGCGATGTGCTGCAGGATATCTACAAACGATTTCGAGTGGATCAAGACCGCCTGTATATTGATGGGTACTCGTCCGGAGGTACCGCTTCGTGGGTCTTTGGCACTCGTTTGGCCGATCTGGTGGCCGGAATCGTGATCCGCTGCGGAGTCCGACGAGTCCCCGACGCACAGGTGGGCAATCTGGTGGGGCGAGGCGTCTTTTTGATCCACGCCGAAGCCGACACGAAGGTCAAAGTGTTCCACGCTCGCAAAGTGGTCCCCGTGATGAAACGCCTGGGCGTCCACCACATCTACGTCGAACATCCGGGACAGCACGACTTCTTTCCCAAGGACAATCTCAAGGTCCTGGACTATTTCTCCAAGTGGATTCGCCCCCGTCCCGACTCGTTCTCCTATTATGGACCGTTTTTTGGTCTGAACCGAATCGTCTATTTCCTGCACATGCGCGGCAGTGCGCACCAGGTCAAAGGG
>CAYTWV010000706.1:0-2358 GCA_964442235.1 uncultured Myxococcales bacterium
GATCAGTCGAGTCAGAATCCGAAACCAGAGTGACTCTGGTGCCACTGACACCCCTCGCCGCAACATCGAAACCACCTTCCCCGCAATCTGGTCCTCGGAGACCGGGGGGTCGGCCGTGGCGTTGTTGTCCCCACGCAGCAGAACCATGCCATGTCTACGGCAAACGACCCTGTGGGCGACCGTCTGGCCGGTGGGCAGCAACGCTACCACTACGTCGCCAAGCCCATAGGGTGCCGTGGGGTCTATCAGCAGCAGGGTCCCGTCAGGAACCAGAGGGAACATACTCGCCCCTCGCGCCCTGAGGGCATACGGGCGCCCCTTCATGGCGTCTCTCGAAGCAAAACATTGGCCAGGTGGACCGACTGGCACGTTCCGCACAACTCCGGCCCAGGGCTGGCCGGGTCGCCGGTCTCTGCCAGCGCCAGTGCAGGGCAATAATACCCGTATTGGGCCAGGTGGCACTCCAGACACTTCGGACGCGCCTGCAACCGAGGATTGTAGAAATCGATGCGCCGTCGAATTCGCTGCCAAAGCTCGAGAAGCGGGGTTTCTCGCAGATTCCCCTCTCGGTTCGGGAAGTCAACACAGGGTCCCACTCCGCCGTCGGGGGCGATGTACATCCCAAGTAAACAGGCGTTACATCCTCTCTCTTCCGGGTCCAGAGGCTGGGTCGCCAATGGCGTTGTTCCCAATACCGCCTTCATGAACCGCAAGTCGCCCTCTTCGCCCAAAGCCAGGGCCGCCGCGTTCACGCTGGCGCATCCCACCTGACTGTAATGGTTCAAGTCCACATGCGGCACTCCCAGCGCCCCCAATTCCCGGGCGACTTGACCTGGATCCTCCACGGCTCCTTTCAGCACGGTCAAGATCCCTCGAACCGGGATACCCAGCGCCACCAACTGGCGAACCATGTCCATCGCTACGCCAAAACTTCCCGGTCGCCGAGTCACCCAATCGTGTGGCCCTTCCTGGCTTGCGTAAAACGAGACGTCCACCGAGACCACCCCAAACGAAGCCAACCGCTGCCAAAACCCGGCTTGAGCCCCCCATCCCGTAGTCTTGAGTCGGATGCCAAAACCCAGGGTCGAGGCCTCCTCCAGAATTCTCTCCAGATCCGGCCGAAGCAGAATCTCCCCGCCCGAAAAGACCACCACCAGTGTCCCCAGGGCCCGCAACTGGACCAGCGCATCACAAATCTCTGGGGTCGATAACTCCGAAGGGATGGGACGGGTCTGAAGGTAACAGTGCTGGCAGGAGAGTGGGCATCGCCACGTCAGATCCATATGGGCGGATGCCGGCTTCCCCGCCCGCAAATAGACATCCCGGAGTTTGGCTACGACCTCATCCACCCACAACCTCTTTCAGCGAAAGGGTATCCAGATCCACGGTCAGTTCTCGAATCGCCGTATGCCGAACCAGATCCAGCGCCCGCTCCATAATCACTTCATGCAAGGTCCAGGCCCCGGGCCACAAGATGGCGTTGGGCAGAACTTCCTTCAGGGCAGCAGCGCCGGAAAGCCGTCGGCCGGCAGTGGGCCTGCCCCGGCGAAGAATCGAGATGGAAGAGAGTGGCTGAGGGGTTCGGGGCCCGGTGTCACCCGAGACAGCCAACCATTTGTGGGGCTCTTGTTCGCTGGGGACCACCAGTGTCTGGTCGACGGACACAAGTGTGGCTCCCGCTTTCGAGGCCCAAGTGGCCAGTGTCGTCTTCCCGATGCCGCTGGGTCCCGAGAACAGATGGGCGACCCCATGATGCAGCACGCTGGATGCGTGAAACAAAATTCCTCCGGAGAGCAGCGCCCAGGCCAGACCGCAGGACGCCAGCGAACGGTCCAGAATGGACCAGAACTCGGGACCCTCTACGCTGCACCGAATCAGGGCTTCTGTCGGACCGATCTGAAATGCATAACCAGGCTCCAGGCCCCGGGCCATTCCGTTTCGCAGGGTCGGGGCCGCAGAGGGTGACGAGTTGGCGTCGGGATGCGGGAATGGCAGTAAGGTTACTTGATGGGGGGCATCCAGGGATGCACGGGCACTGGCCTGCCGGCTCTCAAATTCCTGCCAGATGCGCTCGGCATCGGTGGGACCGCAACGGCAAAACTCGACCCAAGGGACGAAGGCCGTCCGCTCGCTCCGGTAGTCTGACCACCCGCCCAGAGGATCAGGCATTCGGCTTGGTGCAGGGAAAAACAGGGCGCGTATTGTTCTGCCAGGCACACGCAGAGGTCTGCAGGATCTGACGCTCGGGCGCCTGCTCTGACTGAACCGTAGGCTTCACATAGGGCTTCTTGGAACGCTGGTTTGTAGTCATCCGTGCCTCCTGCTGGCTGTTATACGCTCTGCTTCCCAGGCGTCAAG
>CAYTWV010000707.1:0-1072 GCA_964442235.1 uncultured Myxococcales bacterium
CAAATTACGAACCATGTGAACCTCCAAATGGACCCGGTTGTTGTGACCGGTCCATGAGTCAACCCAGAAACTCACCCCGCACTTATCCCGGTTTGCGGAAAACCGTTTCACCGAATCCGAAAAAAACGCACACACAGAATCAAAGCCGACGCAGCCCCAGCACCTCTCACTAGTTCTTCGGGCCGACGCCACTCCACAACAGATCCACGATGCGAGTCGCCATGCTCTGCGAGTCTCCCTCCGGTCCCCCTGGAGCGGCCATCTCTCTGGCCACAAACGCACGGATCAGACCCCCTAGCGCACAGCCCGCATCCTCCACCGGTACCGACAGCGTCGTGTTCCCCAGGACTCTGGAGACCAAGTCCGTTAGCCGACCTTCCTGGGCCATCATCAAGGCGTGGATCTTCTGGTGGTCCAGTCCCGCACTGCGGAAGCCCGCTTCGTGAATCAACAGAACCAGATCGATCAGCACTCCCTTGCTTTGCCGAATCTTCTCCAGGACCAGGGCCACGTGCCAGGTCAGCGCCTCTTTGGGACCTAACCCGGCGGGAGCGTCAACCTCCATCGCCGCCTCAACCTCAGCGGTTTTGGCCACAAGCAACTCGACGGCCAAGGCGTCTTTGCTGCGGTAGTAGTTGTACAGCGACCCCACCGAGAACCCCGCCTCTCGGGCCACATCCTCCATGTTCAGACACTCCAGGCCGCCCCGTTCTATCAGGCGCAACGCCGCAGCGAGGATGTGTTCACGATGGAAGTCCTGAAGTCTCTTTTTCCGTTCAGCACGGGGATCTGATCGAACGGCATCAGACATATCGCTCCCCCAAACCACGGTTCTGGGCTGCCTCGCCACTGAAGCGAGGTCGGCCGGTTGAATCGCCGCTATGAATACTGAATTGGGTTCAGAATTGCAAGGGGTATTCGGACTGGGTTGTCCGTATGGCGTCAGTTTTTGGGTCTTTTTGCATGCCAGTCAAACGTGGTCGGATCGGCCGGCGAGCGCCCGGTGGGCAAGGCCGGCCGCAGGTCGGCAGCGGAGGCGTGCTTTGCACGTCGAGCACGACCGACCCAGGCC
>CAYTWV010000707.1:1172-2346 GCA_964442235.1 uncultured Myxococcales bacterium
GGGATGATCGACGGTCGAGGGGACCACGTTTAGAGGGCGTCCTCGAGGTCCATGATCTGGGCCGGAGCGGCGGCGGGAGCGTTCATTTCGCCATCGATGGTCTGTTCGTCGAAGTCATAACTGTTGCCCTTCTCCATCTGCATCTGGACCTTCATTTTCATGCTGCCCCGGGTACGGCGCATTTCCTGCATGACGGCGGTGGGGTATTCGACCCGATACTGGATGCGCAGCTTCTGGGTCTCTTTGGGTTTCAGGGTCAGCTTCCACTTGACCAGGCCCTTGGAGTCGGGCTCTTTTTTGCCCGAGACTTCGACCTTATCGATCTCGATGTCCTTGTTGTCGGAAAGCGGGATACGTTCGGTCAGGTCCAGGATGACGGTTTCGCCCGACAGGTTCTCCACGGTCACGTCGTAGGCCACCTTCATGGTGGTGCGTTCTTTTCGTTCGATGGTGCTGAACTTGCGGTCCAGGACTCGGCTGAGTTTGACCTTGTCGGCCACACCCATAAAGACGCTGAAGGCTTCACCCTCGGCGACGAAGTTGATTTCGGTCATGCCCAGGAAGGCGCCATCTTGGAACAGGGCGACCCCGCCGGGCAGCAGGGGCTGCGAGCCGGTGTTGGTCAGTTTCACGGTGCGGATGGCGTTTAGCGAAAGCTCGGGAGCGGCCACGATGGCCGATTCAGCACCCAGGTTGGCTTTTCCGATACGAATGCGGACGGGATACCCGTCGGCACGAACGGGGACTTTGCCGGCGCCCACATAACGGGCGGTGGTGCCTCGGGTCTGCATCTTCTGGAAGATGACGGCGGATTTGGTTTGCACGGCGTAAAGCTGGTCCAGGTTGTTGTCATAAACTTCCAGCTTGGCGACTTTCTTGTTGGCGTTGGGGTTCACGTCGTTCCAGAGGCGGTTTTGGGCTTCGAAGGTGTTGCGGGCGCGGTCGAACGAGGCCGCTCGTTCTTGCAGGTTTCGAGGCTGCACGCCGGTGTCACCCAGGGTCAAGGCACCCAGTTCGGGGATGCGGGCGGATTCGGTAGAGGATTGTGTGCTGAAGGTCAATTCGGCGCCGTTCCAGTCTTCACCGCTGGTCTGGCTGACGATGGCATAGGAGGTCAACTCGACCTTGGTGGGGTCATTGGAACTGGCTCGCAGTTCGTGGGCGGGTTCCCAGG
>CAYTWV010000708.1:0-2343 GCA_964442235.1 uncultured Myxococcales bacterium
CCCATCTGCAGGAAATCGAGGCCATCGCCCTGGAAGGTATCGACGAAAACCTGGACCCCGGCTGCGTGGCAATCTTCAAGAAGGCAGCGGCCTTTGCTGACGAAGTCTCCCGCAGCGTGCGTGCCGAACTGGCCGGCCACATGTCCAAGGGTAAGTGGGGCTAGAGTTCGCTCTGCGAATGCAAACCATTTCCGAGCAGATTCCGACGATTCCGACCTAATCAGTGGTCGGCGCAACTCGGGCTGTGTATAGTTCCCCAGAATCGTCTTTCGGTTGGGAGGTTCCCCATGAAACGTGCGTGTTTGATCGTGGCACTTGGCCTTGTTCTGGTGGGTTGCGACTCTGGAGAATCCGGAGAAGAAAAGCAGACTGACACAACAACAGAGACCGACACCCCAATAGAGGCCGATGCCCCCGTCACGGGAGCTTGCGCCGACCTGGATTTCACAGGCGGAGCTGCCTTCCGCGTGACCAAGTTGTTGGGAATCAAACCGACGGACATGGTCAACGAAGTGTGGGCCAAAGACATCTCCACCTATGACCTGGTTCTGCTGGTCCGTATCGTCAATTACGACGCCGCCGGCAAGACGATGTCCCTGGCCATCACGTCGGCCAAAGCCGAAGTGAAAGAAGAAGGCGGTGTCATTACGCCGGTCAGTTACACCTATGCCCTTGAACCGGCCCAGTTCAACGCCCGGCTGGATGGGTGCGATTTCTACATCGACGAGCCCATTTCGCTCTCCATCATGACCCCAACGGTCTCCAAGCCCTTCTCCGTGTTCGGCGTTACCGGCAAAGGTACGTTCCTGGCCGATGGGTCCGCCATCAAGAACGTCTCCCTCAAGGGCGCCATCCAGGAAGAAGAAAGCACCGACCTCTGCATGATGCTGCCTGGCGTGGGTGATGTGAACTTCCACTGGTTCATGAACATGGCCCGCATCTGCGCCTCCATGGACTCCGATGGCGATACCGTCGCCGATTCCTATGAGTTCGAAGGCCGCATGGAAGGCGTCAACGAAAGCGCTCTTTACAAAGAGGGCATCGACCCCATGACCTCTCTGGTCACCGAGTGCCCTGCCGACACCGAGGTCTGCAAGCCTTAGGAACCTGTGGTGCACACTCCATCGGGCTGCAATTGCACACCCTGACGTAGTCCGTCCAACTCGGGCCTCTTCGCCGCTCCCGCCCCCTGCCAAACCCCAACGGTCCAGATTCTTTCCCCAAGCCCCATTTATTGGTGTTATCATCCTCAGGCATTTGTTTGGGAGGCAGCTATGCGAACCGGTATGTTTGGAAGGGCAGGAAGCGGCAGAAAAACCCTGATGGAAGCCTTGATGGGACCCGAGGGTGAACCCATCCCCGTGGGCCGAAAATCCGTCACCACGCTTCAGGTCAGGGACGAACGAATCGACAAACTGACGGCCATCTTCAAACCCAAACGGACCATCTACTCTAATGTGGAAATGGTCTTGGACGACCACCCCTCCGATAGCCTGAAGGACAGCCTGAATGCCCTTCGGCCCTACGAAGTCCTGGTCTATGTGGCCAAAGGCTTCGATTCCTCGATTCAGGCCATCATGGCCGACGTTTCCGAGGCTCATGACGAGATGATCCTCACCGACCTGATGCTGGTCGAGAAGCGGCTCGAGTCGTTCAAAAAGACCGGAGACAACACCTCTCAAGAACGCTTGCTCATGGACCGCCTCAAAGGCGTGCTGGAAGACAACCGTTTTGTCTCCGAGATCGAGTTGGACGAAGGCGAAAAACGCCTGCTGGTCCCCTACAACCTGCTCACCCTCAAGGACCTGGTCATCGTCCTGAATGTCGGCGAAGACCTTATCGGAAGCCCTGACCTGGTTGCACTGGAACAGCAAATCGGCAACATGGGAACCACTTGTGTCTCTCTGTGCGCCAAACTTGAAGCTGAAATCGCCAAACTCAGCCCCGAGGAACAGGCCGAGATGCTCTCCGCCCTGGGTATCCAGAAAGGCGCATCACACCTGGTCATTCACGCCTTGTACAAGGCCATGAACCTGATCAGTTTCTTCACCGTGGGCGAAGACGAAGTGCGCGCCTGGCCCGTTCGACATGGCAGCTTCGCTCCCGTCGCTGCCGGAAAAGTCCACTCCGACATCCAGCGTGGTTTCATTCGGGCAGAAACGGTTTCCTACGATGACTTCATGAAGTCAGGCTCGCTTGGTTCTGCCAAACGGACCGGAACCCTGCGACTGGAAGGAAAAGAATACGTGGTCAAGGACGGCGACATCATCAATTTCCTATTCAAAGTTTAGTACGAATCGACCCTGGTTGCCGCCGTGTTTTGTGGGGTGACTTGGTGTGTCT
>CAYTWV010000709.1:0-2340 GCA_964442235.1 uncultured Myxococcales bacterium
GTAGGGGACGTGGACGCCCAGGGCAAAGGAGAGGGCCCCCGCCCCAGACAAGCTGGGGGGCCGCTCGTCGCACCGAGGCACGGGATGCACATACTGCTATGGACGCCCACTCTGCCACGCCGCCGATGACACACTCCCCCTCCTTTATCTCTTGCGCTTGCAACCACCATCAACTATCAACAGCAGTTAGTTGGCCTTGCATAGAGGTACCTCATGGACCCCAGAGAGCGGTTTGAAGAACTGGCATACGAAAGTTCCATGACGCCCGACGACCTGAAGGGTCTCATCGAACTCCTGCCTCCATCCGACGAGGAGTTGGATACCTGGGCGGACCATTTTATCGGTGGCCGCCACGAGGCAGGGACCTGGCACCTGATGCTGGCCGCGTTTATTGCCGGGCGGAAGCTGGATGCACGGCACTTGCCCCTGGCCGCTACGGCGGTGCCCAGACATGAGGCTCTAGCCACCGTGGTGGGCCGATTCCATGGGGACGTCATGGCCGCCGTGATTGAGATGTGCCGGCAGCGCAGAATGGCCACCAGCCTGCTGGCCGCTGCCATCTGGTCGGCCGCACATTGGAGGAACCGTCAGGCCGTCAGGCCGCCGGTGGAGGAGTTGGTCGATGCTGCCACCAGCCTCATGGCTGAGGTTAGGGACTCGAACATGATGGCGTTTATGGTGGCCACCCGAGAGTGCTTGGGCAGCGATGCCACGTGGAGCGACCCGCAACGTTTCAAAGAGGTTGCCGGTCACAAGGAAATCCAAGAGACCGCCAAAGCGCTGCACGAGAATGCCGCATTGATTCTGGAATCGCCTATGGAGCAGGCGCTGACCAAGGATGGCCACCAGGAGCAGAACGGCCCCCGTCGAACTATACGACGGAGCGCACCCAAAATCGGCCCCAACGAACCATGTCCATGCGGCAGCGGGAAAAAATACAAGCGCTGCTGTAAGAGCCAGGGGGACCTACGGGTGAGCGATGGCCCCAGCACTCCGGAGCGGACCCGGCTGGAGGTCGCACGAAATCCGTTTGTGGACCTCACTCCTGAACGAATCAAGGCAATGCGCCTACCCAATCTGGTGCACGCTGACCCACAAACCATCGAGCCGCGGTTTCATGATGCCATCCTTACAAAACTTGTGGAGTATAACGAATTCGAGGCGCTGCTAAGCTTTTTCCAAAAGGCTACCATCACCGCCGACTATGCGCCACACATCGAAAAGACTCTCTACAACTGCTGCACTCGAGAACGCTTCGATCTGCTTCCCATGTTCGTAAGCCTGATTCCGGAGTCCTTAAGACCCTCCGTGAAGATGCCGCTGGCGGCCATGGAGTGGGAGTCTATTCCAGAGTTGATGCAAATTGCGGAGGAGGAAGCGAGAAAGGGGCTGGAATCCTGGGAGGCCGCCAAGCTCGCTTATGACCTGATTAATGGGCCCACACCGGCGCTGGGATTGCTGGTGGCTCGAGGCGTGTTGGCGTGCATGCCGGTTGCCATCAAGAAGGAAAGGCTGTTACGGGCGATGGACAAGGCTCGCCTGAAGTTGGGGCTGCAGGCCGGTGACCCGATTCGCCACCTGGTGCGATTGCAGAACCGCAGCAAAGAGGAGATGGAGCGTGCTGCCGGCCAGCAGTTGGAAGCCGCCCGCCGCCGAGCCAATCAGGCCGCCGAGGAGGTGTACCGCACGAGGCAGACCTTGCTCCGCACAGAGAAGGACCTGGACGAGGCACGCACTCAGCTTGAAAGCCAAGCCACCACCACCACTTCCGGGGCCCACGAAACGGCCGCCACTCTGGCCGCTCGAGTGGAGGAGCTGCGCCGGCTGCGAGACTCCATGCGCCATGAGGTGGCCGAACTGAAGTCGCAGCGTCACGAAGTCGAGCAGCATCTGGAGAAACTGGAAGCCGATGACATGGAAACCCCAAGCCCGGCGCAGCCCGGGGCAGCGGCAGAGGCAAAATCGCCAGACGAGGAGGCCGACGACGAGGGCTGGAGCGAGTCGGTTAGCGAGTCGCATCACCCCGTTTTGCTGCCTGCATTCGCGGCCGGGTTCGAGCGGAGCTTTCGCGAGTTGCCGAACCGGATTCGCAGCACGGCCTTGGCCCGCATCGGGCGCATGGCAGCGGGCGAACAGTCCGCCTTTGTAGGGCAGGACCAACTGGAAGAGGAAAAACGCTTCCGCCGGGTCAAGCTGGGGCGCAACCACCGACTCATATTCACGGCCACCAGTGAGAAAATTCTCTTCGTGGACATCGTCAACCGGCGAGATTTGGACCACAGCATCAAACGGTTGCGTTGGCTGAAGGAGATTTAGGGGGGGCGGAGAGGATCTGCCAGA
>CAYTWV010000710.1:0-2335 GCA_964442235.1 uncultured Myxococcales bacterium
CCTCATTATCCCCGTATAACAACGCATTCCCAATTGCTGCCATGTGATAATTCCATGTGATTGGGTAGTTGTAGTAGTGGAGATCGACTGAGTATTGTTCGAAGATGGTGCCATAGCCATCGCCGCAGTCGTTTGTCCTCTGCTCTCCGTATGCGATGTAGTCGGTGGCAAGCCTGGCGACGCATTCGTTCTTCTCGTCGACGGGCATGTATCGGGTATAGTTGCCCAGGTCTTGTTCGGTGACAATCCGGGCCGTTCCGTCAGGGTCTTTGGTTCGAATCTGATAGTCGTAGTCCACGATGTCCTTGTTAAATCCGACCATGGTATCCAGGGTTTCCTGGCAGGCGTCCTTGACCCAATCATAGGGGGCATCGGCGACGATATAGGGCAGGAAGGTGGTCGTGCGCACGATGGCACAGACGTCGTCTTTGCTGCGCATGTTGGTGACCCACATGTAGCCCCAAGTCGGATTATGAGGCCACTCGAAGGTGTGGGCGTTCCAGCCGTCTTCGATGTGGTACATGTGGTGGAACTCGACGATCTTCTTGCGTCCATCGTCCTGCCAGGTGGTTGCGTCCAAGGTGAAATCCTGGTCCATGGGGAAGACGGCTCGAGCCATCAGGAAGGGGGCCGGGTCGTTTTCATCCCAGACGAAACCCTTCACGGTAGCGGTCAGGCCTTTGCAGTACTGCTCGGCCACTTTGCAGATGGCCCAGTCTTTGGTCAGGATGCAGCCATGCAGGGCTTCGGAGAGGACTTTGGAACTGGGAATCCACATGTTGTGCTCGCCGCCCATCTCTTTGAAGATGACGGTGTCGCCGGCTTTGACGGCTTGCACGTCGTTGTGCCAGGAGAGGTAGTCATCCTTGCCGGTGGAGGGGTCCACGCCGATGCTGGTTCGCAGCACCCAGCGGAACCAGTCGACCTTCTTCCACAATCCCGTGACTTTTTTGGTGAAGGCGGTGGTTTCGTCGGCGGGAATCGGATCCCCTTTGGCCGGTCGTTTGTACTCAATGGCCAGTTTGCGGGGCGGGAAGACCGGACCCACGTCTACTTCTTCCACGGCGTCCACAGGATGGACATCGGACGTGTCAGGCGCCACAACATCCAGCAGGTCTGCCGAGGGTTGGTCGGTCGGGATATCCTTGGCGGTATCCTGGGCCACACCGTCGGTTTCCGTGATCTTCTTGTCTTCGGAACTGCACGCAAACAGTCCTGCTACCGCAAACACCAGAAACAACTTTCGCATCACTCCCTCCCTGGCCCCCAGGGGCCGTAATGGCGTCATGATGCCATGCCTGGGCCGTATTCGGTAGGAGAATTGCGGCAAGAAGGGGAATCGCTGTAGTCTGGAGAGGCAAAGCGCCGGGGACCCCTTGTTGCGGAGAAGAGAGTGCAGGAAGACAAAGACATTTGGCTGGCCCGAGTGGCCATGGAAATTCGAGCTGCCGTAGCGGAAACCAAGCTGGATTTGCATGGATTTGTGGTGCTGACGGAAGCGGCCACGGGCCCTTTTGCGGTGACTCCGGTTATTGCCGCGTTGGCTGGCGCCAGCCGGGTGCTGGCTGTTTCGAAGGACACTCGCCACGGAACTGCAGCGCAGGCGTTCCAAGAGGTTGAGAGCCTGGCGCACCATCTTGGTGTTGGGGGTCGAGTTGAGTACGGGCAAGAGCGTTCGCCTGACTGGTTTGCCCAGGCGGACATCGTCACCAACAGTGGCCACGTTCGCCCGCTGGATGCTGCGGCAGTGGCCCGAATGAAGCCCACGGCCGTGATTTCGCTGATGTACGAGGGATGGGAGTGGCGTCCCGAGGATGTGGATTTGGACGCATGTCGGGCACAGGGGGTTGTGGTGGCCGGAGTCAGCGAGCGCCACCCCGCTGTAAACGTCTTTTCATACCTGGGCCCGGCCGCAACTCAATTGGCGCAAAGCGGGGGCGTACAGTGGAGCGGCAAACGGGTTTTGCTGGTCTGCGACAACCCATTCCTGCCGCACCTGGAAGCGACGTTGTCCCAGCAAGGAGCCAGTTTGCAGGTCATCGGAGACTTGAGGGGGCGCACGCAATTGCCTGCAAGCGACATTGTTCTACTGGCCCTCAAACCTCAGTCCTGGCTTGCGGTGGGTGAGCCCGAAGCCAGACTGCTGGCGACATTCGCCCCCGGCGCACCGCTGGTTCAGTTCTGGGGGGATGTGGATCGTCGTGCTACGGACGAACTTGGGATTCGGGCGTTGCCCCCTCGGGATCCGGGCAAAGGGCGCATGGGGATTCTGCTGTCCGATCTGGGGCCGGAGCCGGCAATTCGGTTGCAAACCGGGGGGTTGAAGGTGGGCGAA
>CAYTWV010000711.1:0-2335 GCA_964442235.1 uncultured Myxococcales bacterium
AACAGCGAGATCACGCCAGCTAACCTTCTTGCCCTCGAACTGCAGGAACTCAGCAAGTTCCGGAGCTGCCACCGAAGCCGGATCGTCCAGCTTGACCGCTCCTCGTTGGACCGCCAGGGACAGCAAAAGGGCCGTGAAGACTTTGGTTACCGAACCAATCTCGAACACGGTTCGGCCGTTGGGAACCTCTTCTCGACCTTGTTCGACTGTGCCGTAGCCCCAGATCGCGGTCGCGTCCAGGGTCACCACTCCAACAGCCGCGCCAACAACCTTCTTCTGCTCGAGAAGCGGCAGAAGCAGTCGGTCCACTTCCGGCTTGACCTGCGCCTCGAGCGCACGGGTGGCCAGGCCGGTTTGAGTCGGTGCCTGGACGTGTGTGCACGAGGTCCCTGTTGCCCACAATGCAAAAACGAAGAACATGCTTAGCACACCCCGGCGGTGAACTGCCGGGATCAATCTTTTCGTCATAATGGCACCCGTTTCGAACTACAGATACACAAAACAGTGGCCGTAGGAATTTCCGTTCTTCTTAAGGCAAAACTCATAAAAATCGGGATGGTCGATACACTGCTGGTCATCAGTGCAGGCCGGGAAACAATTGTCGCCCACGCCGCAGGCCAGGCCGGGGCCACAGTGCGTCTCTCCGTCACATTTGCTGCCAAGGCCAGCAGAGCCTTCGGGACCACACATGGGTACCCAGTCGACCAGATGGCATTGCTCGGCGCCGCATCCGGTTTGGGCGATGGGGTCGCAGTCAGAGGGCTCTTCGGGGCAGTCCATGGGGCAATTGCAGTACGCTTCGTGTTCGTCGCAAACGCCGTCTCCGCAATAAATGCACCAACCTGTCCCCGAGTCGCCAGCGGGGCCGCACTGGACGTCTTTGGGGAAGGCGCCGTCGGCAACCAGGGTCAGCCCCGCACAACAAATCCCAAAATCAGAGACCTCGTTGGTAAGGAAGTGGCTCTGCTCGGTGCAAGGCGTGTTCTTGGTGCACAAGTCGAATACGTCCGGATTACATTCCCAGGTGCCCTGCGAGCAGTTATCCCACCCAATCAACCCGGTACACGAGGAGTACCAGCCCTCGGACTTGGAGCCGATATAGTCACAGGTGACGACACAGTTCGAACACTTGCCGGGCACCAGTTGTTGGCCCGTGCAAGGGTCGTACAGCCCCTCCAGGGCAGAGCCCATGTTCTGGCAGGTGGGCATACAAAGCGGCTTGCAGGCGCACATTTGCACCTCGGAACTGTCCGGGCAGGTAAAAATGGTTTCTTGGCCCAGTGGGCAGGCGGTGTCTTTGCATCCCACGCCGCCAAAGACGCAGTCCACTGCGGGGGCACACTTCTGCAGGACAATCAACTCATGGTTGCAGCCGTTGTACCAGCCCTCTTCAGCCGTGCCCGGGTGGCCGCAATAGGCCTTGCAACCCGCACACGCAGCCTCCAGCACCAGGGCGCCGGTGCAGGTGTCCAGCCAGGCGGGGGTATTGTTCGTGTTACATTCGACCGAACAGGCGGGAATCTCGCAGGTGCAGAGTTGCTCGTCGACCACAAGGTCTCCGCAGGGCATCAGCCAGTTGTCTCCAGGCTTGCACGATTCGGCGCACTGCAGGTGGGCATCTTGAACACAGGCGAAACCGAAGGGGGTGCAGTTGCACAGAGGGACACTTTCGCCGTTTTTGCACTCCAGCGTGGTGGCCGGTGTAGTGGTGCAGTCGCAAGCGCAGTCGAAATCGCCGGCGCAAACGGGGGTTGGGCAGTCGGGAAGCAGCGCCTGGCACTGCGAGTCCAACTCGCACGCCACACAAGAGCACACCGGACACCCGTCGGCATCCTTCGCAAAGCCCAGTGGGCAGTAGAGTGCACAGGTCACGGGTTCACATTGCACCGTATCGGTATTGTCCGGCACCACATCGGTTACATCCGGGGGAACCGAGTCGGGAACCATGTCCACCAGATCCACCGCAGTGTCCGGGTCCACATCGGGTGGCACCGTGGTATCGGCACCCAGATCCATCGGCAAAAGGTCCTGTCGGCCCACCACGTCGGCGCTTGAATCCTGCTGCTGTTGGTCGGTTCCGGTCAGGTCCGTTTCGACCACGCCGCTGTTGCTGGAACAGGAGATGTTCAGGACCAGCAGCACAAAAAGCAGTGCGAAGTGTAGACGAAAACTCATTGGGTACCTCCAGGGTTGGGCCGCTCAAGAGTACACAATTGGTTCCAGGATGCAATGTGTTGGCGGTGTTTGGGGGTGGATCCCGAAACGGGGAGCAGCGGCAGCCCCTTACGACGCGCCCACATAGGGGTGACCGCGGCCCATCCCGCCTTCGCCAAGG
>CAYTWV010000712.1:0-2332 GCA_964442235.1 uncultured Myxococcales bacterium
GTCAAGGCCCGTTGTCAGACTCGCCCAAGACGTCAACTCGGCCTTCAACTCCGTCCTGCCGCCAAAGACATACGAATCCACAAACAGGCTCACTCCCGGCGACTCGATACCAAACGCATCCCAGCCGAAATAGGGCTTCGTCTCCAGGCTGTATCCTTCGCCCACATGCAGCCAGACCGGCACCAAACGCAGGAACTGTGTGCTGGTGTTCAACTCGATGCCCAGGTCCTGCTTCTCGTTGGTGGTCACCAATTTCAGGGCGTCATAGGACCCAAACCCAAAAAACTTGAGTCTATTGTTATCATCTAGCTGATAGCTGAATTCCGCCTGATAATCATAATAATAGGGGGCGATGGTCGTGCCCGCCTCTCCGGCAATCTCCAGGGCCGTCAGAATCACCGCATCCACGTACGAACGCCTGACACCCAGCCTCAAAGAGCCCTTGTCCCCAATTTTGCCCTCCAGGAAACCGCCCACATTCAACAGGTTCAGGTCGATCTCTCCGCCCCACTGCTCCACCGACTGGGACTTGGTATTAACTTCGATGACACCACCGGAAGCCAGCCCGAACCGAGAGGGGAAATTGCCCGGGAAGTACCCGATGGTATCCAAAAAATTCGGATTCAAGATCGAGGGGCCACCCAGGAAATGGTACAGCAGCGGAATCTGCACTCCGTCGATGTACACCCTGGATTCATTGGGCTGCGAACCTCGGATTACCAGGATGCCCACGCCATAGGGGGCACGCGCCACACCAGGCAAAGTCTCTACCACACGCACCGGATCACCAAAGGTTCCCGGGACGGTCTCAAGGGTCCGCTGCTCAAGCACGTATTTGGTGACGACGGTCTCTTCTCGCTGTCCCACCACCACGGTCTCATAGGGATTATCCAGGGTTGGGTCCATGGCCAGCGCCACTTGCAGAGTCTTTCCTTCCTGAACCTCGACGGCCGTCTCCAACAGTTTGTACTCGGGGTTGGTCACCACCAGCGTGTAAGTTCCCGGGGGGATGCCCCGCAACGAAAACCGCCCTTTGGCATCCGTAGTGGTGTTGGTTTCTCGTTCTTTCACCGAGATCTCGGCTCCCACCACAGGCAGCCCGACGCCTCGCTCCTTGACCTGGCCCTCGATAACCTGGCCCTCTTCGGTTTTGACCTCTTTCTTTTCCAGTCGAAAGTGGTACACGAACTGAATTCGAACCGGAATCGGGTTGCCATCGGCCGTGGCCGGGTCAAACAGAAACTGAGCCGCTGCCGCAGTTGCTGCCTCATCGAATCCCTGGCCAACGGGCTGCATGATTTCGACTTTGGTGACTTTGCCCTCGGCATCCAGGTCCAGCCGCAGCAGAACTTGAGCCTCCACGCCGGCCTTCAGGGCGGCTTCGGGATACACCGCATTGATGAACTGTTTGACCTTGGGAGGCACAAGCACCGGCTTGGGTGCCTCCTCTTTGGTGGGTCCGCCCGAGGTTTCGGACTTCTGTGACGGAGGGGGCGCCCCCTCCTGGGCCAACCCAATAACAGGGGCCCAAACCATGACCCATGTAACCATAAGCAGTATTTGCCGCATGGCTTACTCCAGGACAAATGTGAATGTATAGGGAATCGTCGTTTTTACGGCCACATCATCTTTCAGTGCCGGTTCGAATTCGAGTTTCCAGGCTGCTTCCACCGCAATGGCGTCCAGTTTGGGATGAAGCCCCTGCTTCACCGCCACATAGTCCACCTTGCCCTTCTCGTCCACCACCAGTTCCAACTTCACTCGCCCCTGGATGTCCAAGGTCTTCAGTTCGTCGGGATACTCGACCTTCACTTGTTTGGAGACCTTGGCCGGCTTGGAGACTTTGGCCACGGTTTCGGTTTTGGGTTTGGGCTTCGTGGACGGCCGACCATCCCCACCGTTGCCGGAACCGCCGCCACCGGGACCGCCGCCTCCCACGCCTTTGCCTGGGCCGCCACCTGGGCCCTCGGGCGTCAGGCCCACGTCCCCGCCCTGCGTCTCGTCAACTACAACCGGGCCCGCCGAGACGAACTCGCCTTCCAAGACCATTTCCGGGGGCGAATCGCTGCCATCCCCGTAATACCCATCACCGACGGGTACCTCGACACCCCCGCCGCCACCTCCGCCACCCGGCGCAGTGAAGTCCGTGTTGATGGGTACACCCGGAGTCGTAGGCGTCTTTCCTCCCCCCGGCTTACGGGTTCCCTTTTTCACGATGTTGCTGGCCGGCACCGGAGGTTTGGGTTTCGCAGGCTCCAACTTCGGCGGGGCACTGGGAGGCGGAGTGCCCCTCACGGTCGTTTACCAGACCACGGGCGGCGGCGCTCCCAC
Organism: uncultured Myxococcales bacterium; assembly: GCA_964442235.1. Lineage (GTDB taxonomy): Bacteria > Myxococcota_A > UBA9042 > CAIXZC01 > CAIXZC01 > CAYTWV01. The sequence goes on from CAYTWV010000712.1 coordinate 2,332, forward strand.
C
>CAYTWV010000713.1:0-2330 GCA_964442235.1 uncultured Myxococcales bacterium
AATCCCGTGCCCAAGCCGGGCTTCATCGGGGATGGCGAAATGACCATGCCCGGAGAGGGGTACGCCCCGGACACCCAAACTCTGACCTTTTTATGAAGACAGAACAAAGAACAGTGACGAATCTGAACACCTCCAGCCTCAACCCGCCCACGGTGCCTCCCTCGGGCAGAAAGCTGGCCACCTCCAACGACTACTACGACGACAGCCTGACGTTGCAGCAAGCCACGGACTACCTGCGTGAGCTGCTCGGGGAGTTTCCTTTCTCGGATTGGCGCGACGAAATTGTCGCCGACGAGGCGGGAGGCACGGGCGAGAGGGTGCGCCAGAGCCGTAGCATGGCAGTGCAGGTGGCGGCCATGCTCAGCCAGTTCGCCGACGGCTGCGTGCCCGCCAACGCCATGCGAATGGGGTTCCTCTGGAACGCCAACGTGCCCCGAAGTGGCAAGACGCTGCTGGCGAAGCTGGCGATCGTGCCGACCAACGGGACCGTGGCGGTGCAGAGCTGGAACACCAAGGACGAGGAGTTGCGCAAGGTTCTCGATGCCGAGGTGCTGCGAGGCTCCACCTACGTCCTTTTCGACAACGTGCGCGGGCACGTCGCAAGCCAGGTGCTCGAGGGCTTCATGACCTCGCCGAACTGGACGGGGCGCGTTCTGGGCCTGACGAAGATGTTCACGGCGCCCAACCTGGCGACCGTGTTCATCACCGGCAACGACTGCACGGTAGGGGCCGACATCACCCAGCGTCTGCTCATCTGCAACCTGTTCGTGACCGAGGCGAACGTGCGTGATCGCAGCATCTCCAAGATGATCGACGACCCCTGGTTGATGGATTGGATGAACCGACGGCGCATCCTCTCCTGCCTCTGGGCCATCGTGCGTTACTGGGACTTTGCGGGCCGTCCCGGACTTTCCGTGATGCCGAGGACGGGATTTGAGGCATGGGGCCAGAGGATCGGGGGCATGGTCGAGTTCGCCGGATTCGGGAACTGCCTAGCCGAGCCCCAACTGGACAACGCGGGAGACACCGAAACCCAGGACATGAATGCGCTGATCGAGAGCCTGGTTGAGGGGATGCACGTGAGGCGGGCGGAGTTCACCTTCCAGCAGATCGTCAACCGGTGCTTTGAGCAGGGTCTGTTTGACTGGGCTCTTGATGGGAAGGATGACGGAGTCGATTTCGTTCTCAAGCCCAACGCGGCTTCGCGACTCGGCAAGATCGTCCGCAAGTATGCCCCCATCGAAGGCCAACGGGTGTTCCGTCTCCCAAAGGGCAAGGCGGGGGTCCACGTCAGCGGCAAGAATCGCCATCGCCGCTACATCATCGACCTGGATTGGAGGCCGGAGCCAGCCGATGTGGATATTCCGCCCGAGGCGCAGCCCTGACCGGTTTGCGGTTTTCCTCTGTCCTTGGGGCGACGTCGTCACGCCCCGCCCCTCCGAAGCACTTCGGCTTCGTGAGGGGGATCTGGGCCGTTTACCGGCCGGAAAAGCATCATCTCCTCAATCGCGCCCCTTCCCGCCATCCCCCCTTTCCAGAGACCCCTACCCAGTTTTACAGGTTCGGGGAAATGGTGGAAGTGGAGGGAAGTGGTTATGTCCACTTCCGGAGAGGAGAAAAGATACATGGAGTGTCCTAATTTGTTTTCCCAGAACTGGAAAACCCCATGACCTTCCGATGCCTCCCCTCCGATCAGGTTCAAATCCGTGCATGGGTCGGGATTTTGCCCCATCCCAACCAGCGTCTGGCCCGTTCCCGAAGCCCTGCTCGACCACCACCATGGTCGAAGGAATCTTTTAATGGGGGTGAATGTCTCAGGTCGCGAAGCGGGGCAGCATCTCTTTGTGCATGGTCCGGAATCGAATGTCCCACTTCTGCGCGGAGATCGGCTCGGTACGATCAAGGCGCGGTCGAGGTGGGCGAATGTCGCACCCAATGTCCCACTGACACTTGGCCAAGGTTGCCGATCCCGCTCCCGAGACCCCCCTCCTGCCTCATGGGGCCTCTCCTGAGCCTGCGGTGGTTCGAGCCGTCCGCATCTGGCTTCGGTAGGCACGGGTCACCCGAAAAAACGGAGGGCGAGGGGGGGGCGGCGGAGGAAGCCGGCCAAAGGGACCGCCGGCTCTTGGAGATGTTGAAGCAGCGACGAAGAGCTATCCCGAGGGCTACGAAGCGATAAAATCCAACTGTCTTTTTAGCAATGATATGCTATTTTCCAACCCAATATGAAACGCTCCGCCGAACAGTACCTGTCTGAGTGGCAGAACCGGCCCGACCGGAAACCCTTGATCGTACGCGGTGCCCGACAGGTGGGGAAGACCCATTTGGTC
>CAYTWV010000714.1:0-2329 GCA_964442235.1 uncultured Myxococcales bacterium
TGACCAGATGAACTTGACGGTCAGTCCCACTGCGGCAGCGCCCAGCAGCGCGCCGCCAACCACGACGCCACCGGAAGCGCCTGCGGCGACCAGACCGGCTTTGACCACAAACCCGCCCACCACGCTGGAGCCCGCCGCCAGACCGGTTCCCACTGCGTCCAACAATTGGGTCTTGGTCAACTGGTCCAACATCTGCTTTTTCTGAACGTCGTCAATCTGGCCCTTGTTGTACATATCCTCAATCTGGGCCGTCTTCTCTATCGTTGTTCCAATCAGGCTTCCTACTTGTATGGGAAGTGTTACGGGTACGCCGGGGACCGTCAGGATGGGCCCGTCGGCCTTGATGTTGCCGAACTGAGCCGCATATCCGTTCAGGGTGAGCACTGCGGTCAACCAGTTCTCTCCCGCCGTGTTCATCGCCTTGACCTTGTCCAAAAAGTCGGCGTCAGCGGGGTTGGCCATGACGTAGGCCTGGTAGGCATCAATATACCCCTTGTTCTGGTCCAACAGGGCCTTGGATGCCACGTTGTAGGAGGCGATGAGTTCGGCCTTGGTGGTTGCAATGGGCACCACCACGTCGGGCAGTTCGTAGACGCCTGTCAGGTCCGAGTCGACGGAATCGCCTGGTACAAACGTGTCGGGCCCGCTGTTATCCAATTCAGCGACGTCATTGGCGGCTACGTCGGTGCCCGGAAGGGTGTCCGAGGCCGGGGGATTTCCGTTTTTGTCCCGCAGGGAGCATGCGGATGTCACCAGAGCCAGCAGGGCGGCGGTCAGGCAAAGGGCTTGTTTGTGTCTCATGTGAAACTCCTTACAGAAAAAGGATGTTGCGTCTTTGGGGGCGTGCTCAGTCTAGTCCCCGTGCCTGGGGCAGGCAATAATCTCGCAGAGGGAGCAGAGGGGGTGGCCTTTGCCCAACCCATTTCCCCTCGCCTTTCGGCCGCGGCCCCGCCCTTCATCCCGCCAAAATCATTGCTTTTTACGGCCGGTTCGACTATGTTCTTCCGTCCCGCCAGAGCTGCCGTCCCTAACCAGATGGCGGGTTTGTGACTGGGGATAAGGAGACACGATGCGGAGACTGATTGGGATGCGTAAGGTTGGCAGAGCGTTTGGGTTGTTTTCGTTAAGCCTGGCGATGGTAGCGTCGCTGGCGCTTGGGTGCCAAGAGGACCCGGCTTCAGAGGGCATGGAACTGGCGCCCGAAGACGAGATGTACCCCGTCTTGACGGACCGAGACCAACTGTTGAAGGGCGCACCCAGCAATGACCTTCTGCCCCCCGAAGGCAAGATGGATGCGGTCTATCCCAAGCAGTTTGATTTGATGGATACGCAGTCTCCGGTTCGGAATCAGGCCCGTCGTGGTGTCTGCTCGATTTTTGCCACCGTGGGTTTGATGGAGCACCTGTATATCCGGGAAGGCACCATCACGGCTCCCGACTTCAGCGAACAGTTCCTGCAGTGGTCGGCCAAAGTCGAAGTGGGTTCGTTCACGGATACCGAGGGGTCCAGCGCCCAAAGCAACCTGGAAGCCATCAATCGTTACGGCGTGGTCACCGAGGAAGTCTGGCCCTACGAGACCAGCTCGTGGTCGACCAGCAACGACCCCGCATGTACCGGCGAAAAGCGTCCGGTCATCTGCTATACCAACGGCAATCCGTCGGAAACCGTTCTTGCGGCTCAGCGCTTCAAGCTGCCCAAGGGCCGATATGTCAACAGCAGCCCCAACTCGATTAAGGCCGTCATGTCCGAGAAGAAGATCGCCGTAATTGCCGGCATGGACTTCTTCTATCAGGCATGGAACCACGGCGGATCGCAGATTCCGGTCAACCGTGACTATTTCAGCGAAGGGTACGTGTTGGCCCCCAACGCCAAGGACAAAGAACTCAGCCTGCAGAAGCGAGCCGGCCACGCCATCTTGCTGGTAGGTTGGGACGACGAATTGGAAGTCCCCGTCATGGACGAAAACGGCAAGCAGGTCCTCGGCGCCGATGGCAAGCCGGTCACCGAAAAGGGCTTCTGGCTGTTCAAGAATTCTTGGGGCACCGGCGGCTTTGGCATGAGAAACCCCCACGGAACCGGCTATGGCTGGCTTTCATACAAGTATGTCCAGGAACATGCCTCGGTATATACCTCGGACGTCCCCAAGCTGGACCTGGTCGAGGACTGCACCGACGGCAAAGACAACAACTTCAACACCCTCAGCGATTGCCTGGATCCCGCTTGTGCTGACAATGACGCCTGCCGAGAGAAGGGGACTGTGTACGACTTCGCTTCGGAGATGGCCATCCCGGACAATGGCATGGTTGTGATGTCCAACATCGAAGTGGCG
>CAYTWV010000715.1:0-2318 GCA_964442235.1 uncultured Myxococcales bacterium
CCCAGCATTCGCTCGGCCCCCACGTTAAAAATCTGAATCACGCCTCCCGCATCCGTGGCAATACTGGAGAAGTTCGCGCTGTTGAAGATGGCGCTTTGCAACGCTCCGGCCTTAAGCAACGCCGCTTCGGCCCGCTTCCTTGCGCTGTTGTCCGTGCCAATCAGCAAGTATCCGATGATTCCCTTTTGTTCATCACGCAGGGCCGTCACCGAGACTACGGCGGGGAAGCGGCTGCCGTCTTTGCGGATATAGGTCAACTCATAGATGTCCTCGATGCCTCGTGACGCCTTGAACACGAGCGCCTCAAAACCCGGTGTGATGGGAGTTCCCAGTTCCACACTAAGCGCCTGTGCCCTGGCTACCACCTCTTGCGGATCCGAGATGTCCGCAGGGGTAATCCGGTTGACAACCTCGGCAGCGATGTAGCCCAACATCCGCTCGGCGCCCACGTTAAAGATCTGAATCACTCCTTTGGCGTCGGTAGCGATGCTGGAGAAGTTCGCACTATTAAAGATGGCATTTTGCAGGGCGCCCGCCTTGGCCTGAATGCCTCTGGGCTGAGATTCAAGGGGCCGTCCCTTGCGACTGGCCTTCGTTTGCGGAGGAGATGAACCGGCGGACTTCTTGAACATGGGCAACCTCTGTTCCATCAGAATGGTTCCAGGCATTATCGAAACGATGTGATTCTAAGAAGCGGCATCACTGGGTTGGTCGCTGAATAGTCCCACATGGGCTTCACCGGAAGAGTCAGGTCTCCGCCGGCCAGGGGTGCAATGCACGGCTTGTGCCAACGCCAGATTTTGGGGGGGAAGGCGGGATGACGGTCTATTTACACTCTTCCGGGTCGGAGACCATGAAAGTCTGGCAGCGGGACGTGGGCCAGTTCGGAATGGGCACGAAGTCCGAAGGAATGGTCTTGCAGTCGGAAACCCCGCTGGCATCGCAAGTGGATTTCAGCCATCGGTGGCATTCGGGGTCGTTCTCCTCGGCGTAGGGGTATCCGTCCCCATTGCAAAGATAGAGGCAGAAGGTCCCCGGCATTCCGGGCAGTTGGTCTTTGTATGAGGCCAGGCAGTTCTGATACCACTCGTTGCATGTCCCAGCACCGACACAGGGGTCATCGCACCAGAATTCGGGGCAACTGAATCCCTCGATCTTCTTGCCATACTCTTCCATGCAATCGTGGGTGCAGGCCTGTTGCACGGTCATTCCGGCCTTGAACGTGGCGGCGGCCGAGCCGTGGTTTGTGATCACAGCCAAAATGAAACGGGGGATCGTGACTCCTTCGTCGACGGACCAGGATTTGCTGGTGAGCGCCGAAGGGGTCGCAAACGCGTCCGCATCATCCGAAGAGTCATCCAGAGTTCGCCCCGGACCCGCTCCCGAGGGGATGACCGCAACCAGGTTCACGGTGCATTCACTGCAATTGGCAAATTCGACGTAGGCCTGAAAGGCGAACACCGCCCCGCACGAACCAGCGGAAATGGAGGCTACTTCCTCGGGGATCTCCAGTAGAACTCGCTGAGTGCCACCGCCGGGCTGGATGGCCTGGCTGGAATTGTCCAACTTCTTCAGGGTCGACGATAACGACGAATCCGTGGTGGGCGTCACTCGGTATGCCACCGACTTTTTCCACGCAGCGGGATTCATCCGATAGGTATACCGGTCCGGGTCATTGGCGTCCAAGTCGGGGCTGGCCCCTTCCGTCGTAAAAAAGGCGGCTCGGTCTCCCGCTTCAAAGTAGGGGTCGGCCCCGGACAGGTCTCCCATCAACGCCAATTGCAATTGGCCCATTTGTTGGTCATCAAACAACTCCCTGGGGTCGCCGCCGGCCGTCTTCAGCTTGCCCCAGAAGGTTCCCATCTTGAGACCGTAGTTCCGCATTAGAAACTTGAAGACGACAAATTTCGAATAGGACCCATCGTACTGTTTTGCCCCCCCTGAGCGATGTTTACATCTGCCGGCAAGATCCGTGTGCAACGGTTCTTCAGGGCACTGGAACGAGCGGCCCATGGCATCGCCGAAACCTGACGGGACGTTGGGGTTCTTCTTCTGCGAACCGCTCCAACGGCGGACGTCCGGGGCAACCAGGTCTTCTGCGGCTACAGCGGAACCATCGTAAACCCAGGACCAGTCCTTGGAGGTGGCAGGCACGTCGTAGGCAGCCTGGAAGACGTGGAAGGTCTCGTGCGGGATCACCACTCGACGAAGCACTGCGTCTTCAAACCCGATGCCCACACTCACAAAAATGTAGCCGTCGTTGGGTTCGGCAAACGCGTCGTTGGTGAGCAATCCGGAGGGATTGTCGGTCAGGCGCT
>CAYTWV010000716.1:0-2314 GCA_964442235.1 uncultured Myxococcales bacterium
ATGTCACACTCGGGGTAGTGGAGGGCACAACCGCCCCCGCCCTCTTGCCCGAAATCGCACCCGAAAAGGAAACACCCAATGCGTGTAACCCCAGTCGCCAGCAGCATTCCCGGCGCTACGGCATCCGCCGTGGCCCACCAGTCCATCTTCAGTCGCATGCCTACAGGAATGGAAATCAGGATGCCCCCAAGGAACCCCCCATAGGCCACAAGGCCCCCCTCCTGGAAGCGAAAGAAGTTGCCCACGGAGAACTCCTGGGGAGCACTGGCGATGAAATAGAGGGCCCTGGCGCCCACGATCGCTCCGACCAGCGCCCAGATGGCGATGGTGTTCATCTTCTTGCGATCGCCGCCCTGTTTGTCGACCAGGAAAAGTGCCAGGATCCACGCCAGCACAATGCCGGTGCCCAGCATGATTCCATAGGCAAATACGGGCCTTCCGCCCAATTGAGTGCCCCCGATAAGCGGAATTCCGTCCGGAATTTGTCCCAGCCATTCTGGCAAGCGGAAAAGGAAAGGTCTCATTGTGTATTCTCGGGGTTCCTGGGTAGGGTCAAGACGAACCGACTTCCACCGCCCGGGGCCGTTTCGACCCAGGCAGCACCGCCGTGGGACTGAGCCAGTCGCTTGACCAGAGTCAGTCCGATGCCGGCGCCACCATGTCGTCGGGTAAGGATGGGTTCTCCCTGAACGAAGGGTTCAAAGATCTGTTCGCGTTGTTCTTCGGGGATGCCCGGGCACTGATCGTCGACCAGGATGTGGATCTTCTCCGAGGAGACCGCCACGCTGATGCGAACCAGGCCGTTTTCGGGAGAAAACCGCATTGCATTGGACAGAAGCGATCGCACGGCCTTGCGAAGGGCCGCTCCGTCTGCCCGAATTCGAGGCAATTCCGGGGGATAGGCCCGCTCGATGGTAATTCCCCGATGGAGTTCGGCCTTCTGAGCCGCCGCCGCAGCTTCCTCCAACATGCCCCTCAGATCACATTCGTACCGTTGCCAGCAAGAAACCCGGTCGTCCAGGCGCGTGATGGTCAACAGATCATCGACCAGTTCCTGCAGACGCTGGGCACCCGCGGCAATACGCCGGACCATATCCTTGGAATCCTCGGGCAATTCGTGCGAGGACTCCAGGAGCAGTTGGGTGAATCCCACCAGGGGATGCAGAGGCGTTCTTAACTCGTGAGAGAGCAGGGCCACCAGGCTGCTTCGGGCCTCTTGGGTTGCCTGGGTACAGGTGGCCGCCCGCTCCAGCGCTTCGGTCAGGTGCACTCGAGTGCGGCAAAGGTGGGTGACTTCCAGTGTGGCTTCCAGGAAACGAAGCTCATCTCGCTCCGGGCTCCACTGGTCTTTGGGACACAAGGCCACCAGCATGTGGCTCAAGGCGCCGTGGCTGCGACGACCGACGCAGAAGAGGGACCCCACGCCACACTGGGCCAGCCCGGGGCCCGACGAGGAGGTCAGGGTTTCGGTGGAAACAGAGATCGTTTCATGTTCGGCGCGTTCGGCCAGCATGTCCCAAAGCAGTTCTTGGGCAAGCGGGCGCAGCGAATCGGCATAGGCGCCCCAGACCCGGAAGGCCTCGGGGCCCTCGGGGATGCACTCCATCGTCGTTTGTGAACTTGAACGCTGGGAGGCCAGCACGGGAAGAGCCGCACCCGAGGAGAGCGGTTCCACAAGGGCCAAGCCGCTGATCTCCAGTTCGATGGCAGCTCGAGCCAGCAGCGCCCCGACGTCATCCGAAGCGCCGCCCGAACGATCCAGCAGGCGACCAAAGTCCAGTAACCACTGCAATCGTTGTCGTTGAACTCGAACCTGCGCCTTGTACTCGAACTCGGCCGAGGCTACCCGAAAGACCCAGAGCCGGCCCCGAAAGTTGCGTTGTGCGTCCAGCAGCGGCGTGGTCGAACGCTCCAGGATTCGGTGTTCGGGCCGCACTTGGCGAAGGAAATCGGTACGCTCCTCACGCGATTGGCCCCAAAAGCGCTCCAGATCGTCGCGGAGAGCCCATGGGGCTTCCAGGGTGCCCAGAATTTCGGCAAACAGGGTTCGGGCGTCACAGCCGGAAGAGGGCTGGGCCGCCAGGCCGAAATAGGTCCGCACCAGGCCGTTGGCAAAAAGCAGCCGCTCCCCGTCCGAAGAGGGGGCCGTTACCAGCACAGCTCCATCGATACGGCTTAGGGCCAACCCCAGCACTTCCGATAACGCCGAGGAGTCCGGGTCCCTGCTTGGTTCACTCATGGTTCGCCTCGATCCTGGGCCACTATACGCCCTGCACGTGCTTCGGGCAAGCGGGGAGGCAGTACAATCACGCCC
>CAYTWV010000717.1:0-2313 GCA_964442235.1 uncultured Myxococcales bacterium
GAGCTTCTGGACCACATCCTGGTATGGAATGAGTCACAACTACGGGTCACAACAGCCGAGTACGTCCGTTGGCACAATTCGGCGAGGGTCCACCAGGGCATCCACGGTATCCCCGACCCGGATCCGGAACTGGCGGCACCGAGACCCGCCCATGGCCGGCTCGTTGCTCGGCCGGTGCTCGGTGGCCTTCAACACGACTACCGGCTTGCTGCCTAGTTCTCGGCTCCCGGAAACGCAGTACTAACGGCTTCTCTGGCGGGATGGGTCTGCTCAACTCTGCCGTCTCGACCCATTCGGGCCTTCCGAAGGCACCTCGCAATCGGCTGAACCGACCATGTCAGGACCTGATGTGGCCTCCACTCATGGGTTGCTGGGGTAGTGACGCTGGCCAGATTAGTTTTTGCGGACGACGGAGCCACTCTGGCTCTTGGTCTGACCACGATTGGTGTTCGCCGAGGCCATGATGCAGGGCGGATGAATTATTGCGGAGCACGTACTGGCCAGAAGGGCCTACTCCCTCCCCCCGAACTCCGCTACGCAGCCAGCCACGTCCTGGGGTTTGGCCCATTTCACCAGCGTGTTGCCCTCCGGCCGCTGGCTCCGCGGTCCCTCGCTGACAACCAGGAAGAGGGCCGGTTCGTAGGCCTCAATGAAGCTTCTGGCCGACCTCGAAAGTTGGAGGCGCTGGCCTGCGGTAGCCTTCGTCTCGATGCCGCAGAGACGGTCGCCCTGCGAGAGTACGAAATCGACCTCGGCCCCGGATTTGGTTCTCCAATAGTGGAGGCTGGCGGTAGTGGGAACGCTCTTCAGTAGCTCAGTGAAAACCCAGTTTTCAAACAGCGGGCCCCGGTCGCTGCGGAGTGCGTAGGAGGCGAATCCGCCGTCGACGGTGTTTCTCATCCCGTTGTCGACAAAGAACATCTTATGGGCGCTTGTCAGTTCTCTTCGCTTCCCCGCCACAAAGCATTGCAAAGGCACTGCAATATGGGCCTCCTCAAGCACATAAACATAGCTCGCTACTGTCTTGGCGTCCACGGCACAAATGGAGGCCCATTCCGACAGATTCACCAAGTTCCCAACCTGTTTTGCCGCCAAACGGGCCACTCGCGCGAAGGCGTCAGGCTTCTGTATCCTGTATAAGTCGGAGGCATCGCGATATACGACCGATTCAGCCAGTTCCTCCAGTAATGCTGCCGGATGGTCCGAGGTCCATGCCTCCGGGTACCCCCCGAAAACCAAGTGCCGCGCCAGGGAATCCTCTGCCGCCTGGTCCAAGGCAGCCCCGACCAACGGTGGCTCCGTTACCAGGGTCTCGGATAGCGAGAGAGGGTGTACCAGCACCCGAACGCCCCGGCCAGCAATAGACTCCCGAGTGCTGGAGAGAGACTCGAAGGCGGAGGAGCCACTGACCACCAGTTGGAAGGGTGGTTTGGCGTCAACAACTCCTTTAATAAATAGGGGTGCGTCGGTGATATGCTGCACTTCATCAATGAACACAGTCCGAACCTGCGGGAAACGCTCCCTCACGTCGGCGACAACCTGGGCCGCCGAAGAGCACCATTCCCTGACCAGGCGCTCTTCTCCGTTAGCGAAGAGAACAGTGGGGCCTCGTTGCCCCAGCGAATTCCACACCAACGTTGATTTGCCTGACTGACGAGGGCCCACCACCAACACGGCACGATTCTCTCGCCCCAGCGCCTCCTCAAGCAGCACGCCCACCCGCCTTGGGAGCATCGTCTTGGGGAGTCGCTGCCTCCACAATGGTTCCCACATGCCAGGGCTTCTCAGCCAGGGGTTCAGTTGAAGTAGGGTCTTCTCGATGCGCTCGTCCATCGAACACCTCCCGTCGGACCTCGGAAACTATCCCTGCCGGAGCGGAGTGTCAATCCCATTTAGCCCGGCCAATCAGGAATGTATCTCCGATCTGGCCGGGATAGTCCGGAATGGAGGCGCGATTCTGATGTGCGCCGGGGTAGCGTGTTGGACAGCGCCCAGGATGTTCGGGTAGGCGATTATGCAACTAGTCGCGTAACCGCCTCGCTGCGTAGGGGTCAGTTCCAGGACACTCGGTTCGCCGGTCTTGTTGAGGGACCGGTCTGTTCATCGGCGCCACCACGCCCGAATTCGACCATCCGAGTGCCGTTTCTATCATCCCCTTTAACCACTTTGGAGTTGGGCCTGACCACGATTTACGGTTCGTCGGGCTCATGACGCGGGCCGGATGGATATTTGCGGACCACGCCCGGCCCCAACAGCGCTACTGGCCAGAAGGGCCTACTCCCTCCCCCCGAACTCCGCTACGCAGCCAGCCAC
>CAYTWV010000718.1:0-2311 GCA_964442235.1 uncultured Myxococcales bacterium
GTCGCAGGTGCCGTCGCCGCTGCACGCACAATTCTCCGACCCCGCAGGGCACTCGCTTCTCTTCGTGTCGGTTCCACATCCCGTGGTGGCCACAACCGCCATCAACCCCAGCAGCGCCAGCCGATGCATTGACTTACCCATGCTTGCTCCCTCCTTCACTGACCTGGGCAAAGCCCCAGTATCTTTGAGAATGGGCGCAGAATGGTGCATGGCTGGATTTCCAACAATCGACAAATCGCTACACGCGACTCAGTCGTTTGCTTGTGGGGCTCGCACGATCATTTTCAGGATGGGGGCGCTTGAGGAGAATGGAGGGCGTTTGAGTTTTGGCATCAGACTGCGGAATCACCTGTGTGCGCGCCGGGAGTCAAACGAGGCTCGCCACCTTCTTCCTGGGTGGCCGGACCCAAAGTCCCCCCGCACGTTCACCTGCTCAAAGACCTGTCCAGCCAACCACGTTTAGTTTGTAGCGGGTGGTTTCGACGGCTTGTAGAACGACCACTCGGCCGTCACACTTCCCAGCCCGCTGCATGAACTGGTGTAGCTTCCTTCCGGCGCACCCGTGTCGTCAATGGGCACATCGGCGAAGGTGGTGCAGCCCATGCCGGTGCCGGTCATAAACTGAACCATAACGGGAACCTCCCACGTGGCTCCCTCGGGAGTGTAACAGGTGTAGTTCCAAGATTCCGAGAAGCTCCATCTGACAGCCTTGGCTGGCTGCTTCAGGACCTTGAAGTAGCTCTGGTTGACGATTTCTTTCTTGGCTGGGCCGGAGAGGGTGCATGTTGAATCATCAGAGATGAATACGGTTGTCTTCATCGTGATATTGCCCATTATTTCATAATTGGTCTCATCAATTCCGTCGTCCATGAATACCAAAACGGCATCGGCTTTGGCCAGGAACGCCTGGTCGGTATAGGGGGAACCCGAATAAGTGAGGTCGAACCATCCGACCAGGCTCTTGTCGTCCACGAGGGTGACATTCGATACCAGGATGGTAGAGCCGCCCTCGGCGCCTTCGCCGGTGAGGTGGACGGATACGGCCACGGTGGCGGGGTCCGGGATCTTGGAGGGGGCGTCGTAGCCTACGGCGGTGCTGCCGGGGTTGGACTGAATCTGGCCGAAGGTGGCATTGCCGCCGGGGACGCCGTTGACTTCCCATTGGGTGAGTTGGCCGCCCCAGCCGGGCTCTTCGGGGAAACATTTGCAAAGGCGACCCATGGGCAGGAAACAGCGGCGCAGGGTGATGGCGATGGCTCCGCCGACGTTTACCTTGGCGCTGGTGGGGTCCAGGATGTAGCCGGGCACGAGGGAATAGGAGCAGAAGTGGGTTACCGAAACCGAAATCGTCTTGGCGGCTGCGTCCACGACGGGGTTGGGGACCACTTGCCAGAACCCCTCGGAATCCTGGTAGGCCACATTGAGGCCGCCAAGGCCTGAGTTGGAAGCTTCGTCGTCGGAGACTTTGATGGTGACCGTGACGGGCTTCTCAAAGGTTACATCTTCGGGTTCCATGAGGTAGGCCAGCCCGATGCCCTGCTGGGCCAGGTTGGTAATGGGGGTCAAGGTGATGGGCTGGTCGGCGACCAGGGCCCCCTCGGGGAACGTCACGGTGAATCGGGTATCTGCCGAGGCAACTTCGCCCCCAGCGGCGCCGATGGTGGCCTCCACCGGGAAACCGGCAGGCTCCCCGATGGCCGTCGCTTCCGGTTCTGGCGCAGTGTAGTCGGCGGTCAGATCGATTGGAGCGGCATCGTTGTTGGCGACGCTGTCGGGGAGGACCGCCACATCCGAGGTGCCGACGTCGGCCAAGTCTTGAACCCAGTTGTCCTGAAGGGGCGTGTTTCCATTGTTGTTGCGCAAACAGGAAGACGCAACCAACAGACAAAGGCACGGAACAATCCACCACGATTTCATGTATCACCCCTTTTGAGAGGCCCCGATTGTAGCTTGAACGCCGGCGGCCGGCCATCGAAATGGAACGAAGCCCCGGGATGCCCTGTGGGGACGGGGCCTGCAAGGGAGAGGAAGACGTCTGCAACTGCCCGTCGGACTGTTCCGGGGGATGCGCTGGCTGCTGCCTTGCCAAGGTTTGCCAGGCGGGCTCCGTGGACGAAGGATGCGGCAAGGACGGCGAATCCTGCGTGCTGTGTTCGGGCGGAAAGACATGCCAGGGTAACAGTTGCCAGTACTTTTGTGGTGACTCTGTATGCGCTACTGATGGAGGGGAAGACTGTGTGAGTTGCTCGGCAGATTGCAGTCTGTGTTGTGGTAACGGGGTTTGTGACAACGCCGAAAAGTGTGGCGATTG
>CAYTWV010000719.1:0-2301 GCA_964442235.1 uncultured Myxococcales bacterium
TGTGATCGGAGTGACGGGCTGGGCGACACCTTGGGAGGTGACCTGCCAGATGCGGTCCGACTCCTGATAGAAGCGGGCAACCAATGGGGCAGGGCCTGATTGAGTCAACGTGGCGGGAACCAGTAGCGGCAAGGGGCGATGTATACCGTCTGCGGTCATGGCGAAACGATGGCCCCAAGGGGAGCGGGTCTCCAGCGAGTTTTTGCCGGTCCAGAAGAGTTTCCACCCTACCCCATCGCCGCTGACACCCTTGTTAACAAGTCCTGTGTCCAGGTTCAGAACCGAGACTTGGGCGTGTTTGGGCCCCGAGAACGCAATGAACGAGGCATCGGGGGAGAGTGCGGGGCCAAAGACCGGGTCCTGGGAATTCATGACCATTCGAGGGTCGCTGAGGGTGCAGGACGGGGTCGTCTGACTTTGGGCGGACGAGGAGTCCGGGGCAGGCGGTTGTGCGCTGGAAGCCAAGGCAGCAAGCGTGGTTTCGGAGTTTGCAGGGGAGGCCTTGGGGGCGGCATCAGGCGTAGGTTCAGCGCAGGCGGTAACCGCAATGGCCATGGTGGCCACCCCAAATTTCAGGGTTCGTATGGAGGCCATCATGGTGTGTACTCCGTGTAGGCAAAGTGGACCTGGAGGGCCTTTAGCAGGCCGTTGGCGAACTTAAGAAGACCGCTGGCGGTATTACAAACGCCCATGTCGGTGGGATTGGTGACAAACCCCGAATAGACGGCAACGGCCGCCATGGTGGTGCCCGTCAGGACCAACCAGTCGGCGGTTTTGACGCCTCGGTCTTTCAGCGCCAGGGCGCCGACCAATTTGGCTTGTGCGGTGGTCGCCAAGGTTCCCGAGGTAGCCGAAGCTGCCAAGGCTTTATAGGTCTCGGTCCCGGTGGCTGTGGCGTCGGTGAAGGAGTTATTGTGGATGGAGATGAACCGCTCGGCAGCATTGGAATTGGCGTAGGCCACGCGGGCTTCCAAGGTAACATTGGTATCCGTTTCACGGGTCATGATGACCGTCCACGAGCCGCCCAAGGCAGCGTTGGCCTGGTCGGCCTGCAACTGTTGTCGGGCTTTGAGTCCCTGGTCCAGATTGAGGTTTTTCTCGACGACGACGCCGGAGGCGCCATTGACGGTTCCGCCATCTCCGGGGTCCAGACAAATCTTGTGTCCGGCCTGACAGGTCCCTGTGGGGTCAACGGACGAGTCGCAGTCATCGTCGATGCTGTTGCAGACTTCGACAGCCCCGGGATAGACCGTAGCGGAGTTGTCGTTGCAGTCGCCGGTCTTCGAGACGACGTAGGGTGCTGCGGCAGCACAAAGGCATTGGGGCGTTCCGGTACCGAAGCCGTCGCCGTCCTGGTCTTTGTAGAAGTTGGTGCAGCCGGCGGAATTGGGGCCTTCGGGCGCTCCGGAGCAGTCGTCATCCAAGCCGTTGCAGAGTTCCGGTGCGCCCGGGTGAACGTCTTTGTTGGAGTCGTTGCAGTCCGTTGACGAGATGGTGGAATGGGGCGCTTTGGGTTTGCAAAGGCACATATAGTCCTGCGGTGTTCCATAACCGTCGCCATCGACATCGGCGTAATGGTTCTTGCACCCGTTGGTTCCTGCGGGGTCGACTTTGCCGTCACAGTCGTCATCTTTGGAGTTGCAGATTTCCAAGGCCCCGGGGTGAACGTTGGGGTCCGTGGGGCCACAATCGAGACTGTCCAGAGTGCCGTCGGAGTCGGAATCCACGTCACCACAATCGGGTTTTCCATCGCCGGTTTTATCGGGGTAACCCTCGTCCACTTCGCCATCACAGTCGTCGTCCAAGCCATTACAGCCTTCGGATGCACCTGGATGAATGGCGGGATTGCCTGGCGAGCAATCTTCTTCGTCGGGCACTCCATCCTGGTCCAGGTCGGGTTTGGAGGAAATGGGGTCCAGGCAATCGGCGACGCCGTTGTTGTTGGTATCCGGGAAGCCTTCGTCGACCTGCCCGTCACAGTTGTCGTCGGTGCCGTTGCACTCTTCCTGGGCGGGGGCTTTGGCATCACATTCAAGCAAACTGCTGCCTGAGCAGCGCACGACCCCGTCACAGATTCCTGCGGCCGTCTGGCGGCTGCAAGGAGTGGAGGCGTTGAGCAAACCGGCAAGCGGCGAACAGGAGCATGTGCCCGAGGAGGGCAGGCATCGGGAGTCGTCACCCACTGTCTGGCAGGCGTATCCATCGGGACAAGGGAACATTTCCGAGCATTTGAAAGAGCAGAAGCTGCCCTGCACATCGGCCCAGGGCAAACAAACCGTTTCGAATTCGGAAAGTCCGTGC
>CAYTWV010000720.1:0-2299 GCA_964442235.1 uncultured Myxococcales bacterium
TGATGAGCCGGTCCTTCTTTCCGCCCAGCGTTTTGTCGCTCATATCTTGCCCCCGCGAATCACCGTCCAGGACAACTGGACAAAGCGTTCCACGGCCTGGTCAGAGGCTTTCGACAGGAAGTTGTAGGCCACCACGGCGGGCAAGGCCACGGCGATACCCGTTGCGGTTGCGACCAACGCTTCCGAGATGCCTCCCATGACGGCGCCGGCACCCCCCTCGACGTTCACGCCAAGTTGGAAGAAGGCGTCAATGACCCCGATACACGTGCCCAACAATCCCAGGAACGGGGCGTTGTTCCCCAAGGTTCCAAGGAAGGCGGTGTAGCGCTCAAGATAACGCCTGTAACGGCCCACAATTCCTTCAAGCTGGCCTTGTAGAAGCTCCATGTTAGCCGTGCCGGTCTTCTCTGCCGTCTCTTTCACCAACTTCAGAAAGACCATTTCGGGGCTTTTTTCGCAGTTCTTGCTCTCGCAACCTGGCAGCCCCAGCGAACGATCCTCCAGGGCTTGCAAGAACCGGTTGGTGCGGCGAATCACCAGCATACGCTCGATGATCAGCGCCACGGACACTGCAGAAAGCACCACCAGGGCGTAAAGAACCCACTCGGCCCCCAGCAACGCCACTCGTACGAGATACTCAGTCAACATTTCGTTCCTCCAAAAGCCACCACAGGCAACCAGAATCCGTCGCTAAGCCACACTGACAGAACCACAACCCCGGAGTTGGAGAGATTTGTCACCCTGTTTGTGGTGTTTTTCGCCTCACCCGCCACACATGGCCCCGCCTGGCCGCACCAATATGTGCGCGCATGTCGAAAGACTCAAGTACAGATTCGGTGCGGCGTGTTTTCGGCGCGAATAAGTCGGATACACCTTTGAAACTAGCGGGGCCTTGGGCAGGTTACCGACCCAGCGCCCTGATTCGAAATCCGCTCGTCGTTGACGCAAACCCCTGGGATCTGCTAGGCTGCGGCGCATGAGATTGGTAACGACACTACGCAATCAGACCTTCCAGTTTTCAGACCTGAAATCCCTCATGGGCAAGGCCAACGAACTGCGCTCGGGCGATGTCCTGGCCGGCGTGGCAGCGGCCAATTCCAGTGAGCGGGTGGCGGCGAAACAGGTGTTGGCTGGTTTGCCGCTTTGGTACATTCGTGAGAACCCCGCTGTCCCCTTCGAAATCGACGAGGTCACTCGGCTGATTGAAGAGGACTTGGACAAGCCGGGCTTTGAACGCATTCGCAACTGGACTGTTGCCGAAACCCGAGAGTATGTGCTCTCTCCGGGCACCACCGGCGAGGATCTGCTGGCCCTTGGCCGCTGCCTCACCTCGGAGTGCATCGCTGCCGTTGCCAAGATCATGAGCAACATGGACCTGATTCGAGCCGCCTCGAAGATTCGGGTCGTCACTCACGCCAATACCACCCTGGGTCTGCGTGGACGACATTCTGTCCGACTGCAGCCCAACCACACCACCGACGATCCCCACGGCATCCTGGCCTCGGCCATGGAAGGGCTGACGTTCGGCATGGGCGACGCTCTGATTGGCGTCAACCCCGTCATGGACAATCCCGATGCCGTTCGAGCCGTACTGGAGACCTTGCACGAATTCACCCGCAGTTGGGGGATTCCAACCCAACACTGCTGCCTGGCCCACGTCACCACCCAAATGGAAGCCCTTCGGCGAGGGGCGCCCATGGACGTGCTGTTCCAGAGCATCGCCGGCAGCGAGATGTCCAATTCGGCCTTCGGGATCACCCGGTCGCTGATCGAAGAAGCACAGGCCATGATTCAGGAAAAGGGCACGGCTCAAGGCCCCCACCTGCTCTACTTCGAGACGGGCCAAGGCTCGGAACTATCCTCGGGAGGGCATCACGGTTCGGATCAGGTGGTGATGGAAGCCCGCTGTTACGGATTCGCCAGGCACTTCAAACCCTTCATGGTCAATACCGTGGTGGGTTTTATCGGCCCCGAGTACCTGTACGACGGAAAACAAGTCAGCCGAGCGGGCCTGGAAGACCATTTCATGGGCAAAATGCACGGTCTGCCCATGGGTTGTGATGTCTGTTACACCAACCACATGGAAGCCGACCAGAACGACCTTGAGAATCTGGCCGTGCTGCTGGCTACCGCCGGCTGCAACTTCTTCATGGGCCTGCCCATGGGGGACGATGTGATGCTGAACTATCAGTCCACCAGTTTCCATGACAACGCCACCCTGAGGGAAGTGCTGGGCCTGCGCCCCACCCCCGAGTTTGAAGCGTGGATGGAACGGATGGGGTTGATGGAAAATGGACGG
>CAYTWV010000721.1:0-2296 GCA_964442235.1 uncultured Myxococcales bacterium
GCCCGCACTGCCGGCCAAATCCCTGCGCCCCGGCGACATGCTTTAGACGCTGACTGGCGCCGAGAAATACAGCCATGGCTCCATGTATCCCATGCACGCCGGTCTTTTCACCAAGGGTTCATCGGGCGATGAGGTCATTGAATCCACAGTGGAGACGCCCGACTGCAATCGGACGACACGTTCGGTCCAGGCTGGTACCTGGAGTGGCAACTGCGGCTTCTGGCACCTGAACGGCGAACACATTCTGGTGGGCATCCGCCGCCCCAGCATCAAGGCGACTGCCGAACAGGGCGAAGCCGCCGCTAAGGCCGCTGCCACCTATTTGGGCTCGCCATACGGAATTGTGGGGCTGGTCTCCGCCGTGTCGGGCGTCACCTGCGTGCAGTTGGTGGAGCAGGCTTGGGAAATTGCAGGCATTAACGTCGGCTACACCCCCGACATCCTGCTGACCCCATTCAACCAGTACCAGAACACGGTCCCCGTGAAAGCGATCACCGTGGACGTGAAGGACGGCGAGGTGAAAATCCCCATCGTCATCGCAGCCAAAGAGGGGTACGCCTCGGACTACACGGCGCTGGGCAAGGCACGCATCGATGGCACCGTGAAACTGACCGCCGACATCATGGACCCCATCGACGGAGGCAGGGCAGTCTTGAAAGACGCTCCCATGGACGCCCAAGAGTTCAAGTACCTCTCCTTCACCCCCAACCAGGATGATGTGGATTGGTCTTACACCTTTGGACTGGAAATTACCGTCTCCGAACTGGGCTACACCAAAACAATCAAAGACTTCCTCAAGATCTCCGTGACCGGCGCATCAACTGCTACCGGAACTCCGTGCCCTCTGCCCGGACCTCTCTTCGGGGCCACCCCGTACTTTGGCGGCACCTTAACGGGCAGCACATCTACCGGTGGGGAATTCACCATCGGGGTATCCGACTCGTTCCCCCTTAAATCAAAGGCATTTTTGTACCGGCACGCCAATGGGTCCCCCTGGGTTGAATTCAACAGCGGCGGAACCAACGGCGCCTTCATCTTGCATTTCCCGCTTCCCGACGAGCCCAAAGGTGGAGTGACCCAGACCATTACCCACCCTGGGTCGGGCTGGACCGGTGACTTCGACAAAGATGGCCAGGGATGGGGCTACAACTGCTCTCTCTCGGACGGACGCCTGCAGAACTTCAGCACCTTTGACACCTTCTCGGGCAGCGTGCACGTCACGCCCACCGCGGACTGTTCTGGATTGAAGCTGGAAATCCAGCAGTCCGATACCGCTTGGGATGAAGGGACCCAGAATTATGTAGAGTGCGTCTACCAGGGTACCTTTAATGGCACTATATGTAACCCGGTCGCCGATCCACAGGTTTGTTTATAAGTAACAAAGAGATGCGAGGTGGTTCTATGTTAGAGGCTCTGAAACGAACGATGGGCCAGAACTGCGACCCACGCTTGGTCCTGATTGTATTGGCCTTGGCTTCCTTCACGGGTTGCCTGAGGAGCGGAAACAAGAACCAGAATCCAGGTGACGCCCAAGGGTCCACCGACACGTCCGACGGTGTGGGTGCCGATGTGCAGCAGGACCTGTCCGGCCTGGACCAGGCGGGCCTCGATGGGGTCGAGCCTGACGTGGTAGACAGTGACACGCTGGACCCGGGCAGCGTGGTCAGTTCCGACGAGCGAATTGACCAGGCCCTGGCATCCGGCACCATCGACCAGAAGACCGCCGCTTTGTACGGGCTGCTGGCCCAGTTCTCGCCGGACCGTCTACCCGAAGACTTCCAATCCGACGTAACAGGCACCTCGCTTCCTTCTATCGTGCCTATGCGCATCGCAAGGCAGAACATCGGTCAGTACAGCGCCGATGAGGCTGCAGCGGTCAACGCAATGCTGACCAGTCCCGATGACCCTGAGTGGCTGGTTTTCCCCCCGGGCATGGCTGTAATGAACGCAGGGGCCGGGGCTGGAGCGTGCCGAGCGGGCTTCTCTACCACCAGTGCCGCAGCCCGAGTCATTGGCTTGGTAACAGACACCAAACACTTCCGAATTAAGGCCATTGCCCCGGTGGGTGCTACCGAAGAGGTCAAAAAGAAGCTTCTGAAACGGCTTTCGGACGGCATGAGTTCCAACACACCGGGTGTGGGCGGTAAAGGAAGCGTGATGTTCCTCGACTATCTGGACCAGGTGTACGAGTACTATCTCAATGAACAGGGAATGAAGGACCCCAGCAGCCTGGCAGCGCCAGCCGCCAACGGAGGTCGAATCCCAATCTACGTGGCGCTTTGTGATGGGCAGTCCA